>JACZKF010000342.1 GCA_014860175.1 Desulfuromonadales bacterium
ATCCCGGTCGGCACCAAGGCCCGCTCCCCCGGCGCCAGACGCAGTGGCGCCTCGAGGGCGGCGCACAGGTCCATGCCGGCTGCACCGGCGGTCATATAACGGGGGAGAACGGCCCCGTCACGCAATCGTTTGATGCGAAGCTCGACCATGGCCATCAAAGGTTAAAGGGTGGAAGAGGGTAATTCAAGCGGGCACTAGCTGTCCAGAGTCAACTCCACCGATTTGAGGTCGGCTTTGGCTGCGTTGCCGATCACCTGCAGGTTCAGGTATTCGTCACGGAGGATCTCCTGGGCCAGCTCCAGAATGCTCTCCCGGGTCACCTTCTGGATGCCGCTCAGCACCTCCTTCAGGCTCCCCTGGCGCCCCAGATAGATCTCGTTTTTGGCCAGCCGGGTCATGCGGTTGTCGGTGCTTTCCATCGAGAGCAACAGATTGCCCTTGAGCTGCTCCTTGGCGGAATGCAGCTCCTCGACCGTCACCGGCTCCGAACGCAGGCGGTGGAGTTCTCCGAGCATCGTCCGGATCACTCCCAGTGCCTCGCCAGGGGAGGTGCCGGCGTAAACGACCAGAGCCCCCGTATCCGAGTGACAGTTGAGGTAGCTGTAGACGGAGTAGGCCAGCCCCTGCTCTTCACGAATTTTTTGAAACAGGCGGGAGCTCATGCTCCCGCCGAGGATAGTGTTGAGCAGGTAGGATTGGAACCGTCGCCCATGGTCCTGGGGCAGGGCACGGGTGCCGAGACACAGGTGGGCCTGCTCGAGGTCTTTGTCTTCGATACTGAGCCCGCGCCGGAAGGCGACAAAGGGGATGGTACTTCCCTTGCGGCCAGGGACCACCCGGCGGAAAGCACCATTGATGGTCGCGGTGAGCTGCTCATGCTCCAGGTTGCCGGCGGCGCAAATCAGGATATTTTTGCCGCAGTACTGCTCGGTCAGAAAGCCGAGCAGAGTGTCTCGGGAGAATTCGCCGACGCTCTCCTGTTTCCCCAGGACGGAATGTCCCAGGGGGTGATCGTACCAGAAGCGCTGGCTGAACAGATCATGGATAAGGTCATCGGGGGTATCTTCCTGCATATGGATCTCCTGCAGAATGACCCGCCGCTCCTTCTCTATCTCCTCGTGGTCGAAGACGGAATTAAGGACGATGTCCGACAGCAGATCGACCGCCATCGGCAACTTCCTCGCCAGCACCTTCGCGTAGTAGCAACTGAACTCACGGCTGGTGAATCCGTTCAGGACTCCGCCCACGGAATCGACTTCCTTGGCGATTTCGTGGGCGGTGCGCCGCCGGGTCCCCTTGAACAGCATATGCTCAATGAAATGGGAGATCCCGTTTTGCGCCACAGGTTCGTGACGCGAGCCGTTCTCGACCCAAAAGCCGATGGTGGCCGAATGAGCGGCCGGAATCCGTTCGGTGATGACCCGGATTCCGTTCTCCAGAACCGATTTCTGCACGAACGTCCCCGCGCCTAGTCCTCGAGTTTGAGGCCAAGCGCTTCCTTGCGGGAGAGCTTGATTTTCCCCTGCTTGTCGATGCCGATGCACTTGACCAGCACCTGATCCCCTTCGTTGACGACGTCGGTGACGTTACGAACCCGCTCCTTGTCCAGTTCGGAAACATGGACCAGGCCGTCGGTGCCAGGGTAGATTTCGACAAACGCGCCGAACTCCATGACTTTGCGCACGGTGCCGAGGTAGAGTTTGCCCACTTCGGCTTCCTGGGTCAGATCGCGGATCATCTTGATCGCCTTGAGGGCCGCTTCGCCGTCGGCCGAGGCGATATTGATCCGGCCGTCGTCCTCGATGTCGATGGCGCACCCGGTCGCCTCGATGATCGCCCGGATGTTCTTGCCGCCGGAACCGATGACCGTGCGCACCTGGTCGGACTTGACCCGGATGGTGGTGATACGCGGAGCAAAGGGGGAGAGGTCGGAGCGCGGAGTGGCAATCGCCTCGGCCATCTTCTCCAGGATGTGAAGGCGACCGCTGCGGGCCTGCTCCAGCGCCTGCTTCATAATGGCACGGTTGACCCCGGTGATCTTGATGTCCATCTGCAGGGCGGTCACCCCTTGGGCGGTGCCGGTGACTTTGAAGTCCATATCCCCGAGATGGTCTTCGTCCCCGAGAATGTCCGACAGGACGGCGACCTCGTCTCCTTCCTTGATCAGACCCATGGCGATCCCGGCCACCGGCTGGGTGACCGGCACGCCGGCATCCATCAGGCAAAGAGAGGCGCCACAGACCGAAGCCATGGAAGAAGAGCCGTTCGACTCCAGAACATCGGAGACGATGCGGATGGTGTAGGGGAAATCGTCATGCTTGGGGAGGATCTTGGCGACCGAACGCTCGGCCAGATAGCCATGGCCGATTTCGCGACGGCCGGGAAAGAGCCGCATGCTGGTCTCACCGACGCTAAACGGAGGGAAGTTGTAGTGCAGCAGGAATTTCTTGAACTCCATCCCCTGCACATTGTCCATGCGCTGCTGATCCGACGAGGTGCCGAGGGCGACGGCGACCAGCGCCTGGGTCTCGCCGCGGGTGAACAGGGCGCTGCCATGGGCCCGGGGGAGCAGCCCGATGTCGCAGGTGATCGGCCGCACGGTCTGCATGTCGCGACCATCGATGCGCACTTTGTCGCGGATGATCATCTGCCGCACGACCCGCTTCTCCACCTTGCCCAGGAGGGTAGAGACTTCCCCTTCCCGGCCGGCGAATTCCTCCGCCAGAGAGGCGGCTACTTCGGCCTTGACCTCGGCCACTTGGGCATAACGCTCCTGCTTGGTGCGGATTTTCACCGCGGCATCGATCTTCTCGGTCGCCAGGGCGTTGACGCGCTCCTCCAGCGCCGGGTCGATGGCCGGCGAGGCGAAGGCGCGCTTGGCTTTGCCGACCAGCTGGCTCAGTTGAACCTGAGCTTCGATCAGCGGCTGCATCGACTCATGGCCGAAGAAAATCGCCGCCAGCATCTCCTCTTCGGAGAGGAAGTGCGCTTCCCCCTCGACCATCATGACGGCATCACGGGAGCCGGCGACCACGATGTCGAGATCGCTTTCGGCGATCTGCTGCAGAGTCGGATTGGCGATCAGGGTGCCGCCTACCCGGCCGACCCGCACGGCGGCGATCGGTCCGGCGAAGGGGATGTCCGAGACGGTAACGGCAGCCGAGGCGGCGACGATGGCCAGGGTATCGGGATCGTTGATCAGGTCGGCGGAGATCACCGTCGGCATGATCTGGGTCTCGAACATGTACCCCTTGGGGAACAGCGGCCGCATCGGCCGATCGATAAGCCGGCAGATCAGGGTCTCACGCTCGCTGGCGCCGCGTTCGCGGCGGAAGAACGAGCCGGGGATTTTGCCGGCGGCATAGAATTTTTCCTGGTAGTTGACCGTCAAAGGGAAAAATCCCTGCCCCTCGCGCATCTGCCTGGCGGAAACGGCGGTGCACAACACCTTGGTATCGCCGTAGGTAATGACGGTGGCGCCATCCGCCTGGCGAGCCATTTTACCGGTCTCGATCGTCAGCGGCTGACCGTTGAATTCTACTACTACCTTGTGGTAGGCCATTTTAATCTCCTTGTGCGGCAAAGCGCCTCATCCTGAGGTCTTCACTTCACCTGTGTAAGTGCCAGTTGGAAAAAATGGCAAAAGGAGGATGGCCTGAGACAGACTCCGCCCCCCCGCTTCAGTGCGGCAGGCCAGACTCTCTCTCCGGACAACCTCCAGAGCCATTTTCTTCCTGAAACCAAAGGCAGCAGCCCGAGTGAATAAAGCATGCTGCCCGGTGTTTACCTGCGGATTCCCAGTTGCTGAATGACGGTGCGATAACGCTCCACGTCTTTCATCTTCAGGTAGTCGAGAAGCCGACGCCTCTGCCCGACGATCTTGAGAAGACCGCGACGGGAGTGATGGTCTTTTTTGTGGGTACGGAAATGCTCGGTCAGGTACGTGATGCGCTCGGACAACAACGCAATCTGCACCTCCGGAGAACCGGTATCCCCCTCGTGGGTCTTGAACTTGTCAATGATTTCCTGCTTACGATCTGTGGCCAGCACTGTGCCACCTCCTTTCACTTCAGTATTCTAGTGTTCCCGGCCCTGCCGGATGTGAATGTTGATTATTAACATAAAGGGCTAACTCTGTAAAGGCATAACACACCCCTGATGCTCAGGCATCAGGCGGGTGGAAGACCCGCAACAGAACGAAATCGCCCCTGGTTTCCTCTTCCCGCAGGGGGGCGTATCGCGCCACCGCCCGCAGCTCTTCCCCCGTCAGAAGGAGCACCACCGCGCCAGCTTCGGGCAGTTCCCCCTCCAGTTGCGCGACCGTGGGCGGAATGCCGTTACGCAGGCGACCGACCGCTTCGACGTTGAGCCGCAGCACCGGGAAGCCGCGCAAAGCCTCGCGCAGAGGGATGAGGGGCGGTTGGGCGGGCGCCTCGGCTTCGAGCTGTGCCAGAGCGACACTCTCACCGGCGGTGAAGGGGCCGCTGCGGGTTCGTCGCAACGCGGTCAAATGAGCGCCGCAGCCGAGGGCCTCCCCGAGATCATGGGCCAGGGTACGGATATAGGTACCTTTGGTACAGTCGACCTCAAGGGTGACCAGGGGGAGTTGAACTTCGAGCACCTGCAGACGGTTGATCTGCACTTGGCGTTCATCCCGCTCTACCTCGATCCCCTGCCGGGCCAAGGTGTACAGAGGCACTCCGTTGCGTTTGAGGGCCGAGTACATCGGCGGCCGCTGCCGGATGCAGCCGGTCAAGGGGAGACAGGCCGCTTCGATGGTCTGACGATCGAGGTCTCCCAGCGGACGACGCTCAAGGACCGTCCCTTCGGCGTCCTGAGTATCGGTGCTCTCACCGAGTTTGAGGACGGCCCGGTAGCTCTTCTCCCCCCCCATAAGAAACTCGACCAGGCGGGTGGCTTCTCCGACCGCCACCTGCAAAACGCCGGTAGCCATCGGATCGAGAGTGCCGGCGTGCCCAACCCGGCGGGTATGCAGCAACCGCCGCACTCTCCGCACCACGTCGTGGGACGTCATCCCCTGGGGCTTGTCAATGATCAACAGACCGGTCATACATCCTTCAGGCCTAAAAGCCGGCTGGGGAGCGCAAACGCTTCAGACTTCGACTTCCGGCCCGAGCAGTGCTTCGACCTTGGCGATGACCGAGGCCCGGACCTCTTCCAGATCCCCGTCGACCACGGCGCCGGCCGCATTATGATGCCCGCCACCGCCGAGAGCCCGGGCCAGGGAGCCGACGTCGACTCTCCCTTTGGAGCGGAAACCGACTTTGAAGGCCTGATCCTTGACCTGGCGGAAAAACAGGGCCACTTCCACCCCCCGGATCGATCGGGGATAGTTGACGAAGCCATCGGTATGTTCAGGGCCGGCCCCGGTCTCGCGCAGCATCGCTTCGGTGACCGCTACCGAGCCGAGCCGCCCGCAGGAAGAGACGGTCAACGTCTGCAGAACCTTGGCCAGCAGCTGCAGCCGTTTGGCCGCCTGGTTCTCATACATTCCGGAGGCGATGTCCCAAGGGGAGACCCCCTTTTCGACCATGGCGGCGGCAATGCGAAACGCTTCCGGGTCGGCATTGGAATACCGGAAAGAGCCGGTATCGGCGAGGATCGCCGTGTAGATGCAGACCGCGACCTCCCGGGAGATGGCGATCTCGGCGGCAGAAAGCAGGCGGTAGATCATCGCCCCGGTGGCACTGGCCCCTTCATCGACCCAGTTGATCTCGCCAAAAGGTTCGGAATGGGGGTGATGGTCGATATTGATCAGCGCCCGGCAACGCTCCGCGACCTGGGGGCCAGCACGGCGCAGTTCGCCGGCATCGAGGACAAAACCCAGATCGAAGGAGCCATCCAGGGTCGAGACCAGCTCTCGCGCCCCGGGAAGGAAGTCGAGAGCTTCGGGGACACCGTCGACATTGTAGGCGACCACCTGTTTGCCGGCCTCCCGCAAGGCGTTGGCCAAAGCGAGGGTAGAGGCAATGGCGTCGCCATCGGGGCCTTCATGAGAGGCGACGAGAATCCTCCCGGCGCCGCTAATTTTCGTCAGAATGGCCTTGATCGTCGGAGTCGTCGACATGAATTTCCCGCAGGAGGGATTCGATCCGGTTACCGTACTCGATGGAGGAGTCGTACTGGAACAGCAGTTCGGGGACGCGGCGCAGCCGCAGTCGCTGCCCTAGCTCTCGGCGCAGAAAAGGGGCGGCGTTGCGCAGACCCTTCTCCGTCTCCTGGCGAGCTTTCTCGTCGCCGATCACCGAAAAAAAGACGCGCGCCAATTGCAGATCGGGGGTCATTTCCACGCCCATGATGGTGACAAAACCAATCCGCGGATCCCGCAGCCCTCTTTGCAGAAGCTCCGATATTTCCTTGTGGATCTGCTCACCGACTTTATGCGCCCGCTGTGTTGCCACTGGTGACCTCAGTATTGAAGGATTTCCGTGTGCCGTTCCCCGACTTCGGCATCGCCGAAGCTGGCGAGCTCGTCCTCGATCTGCTCAAAAACCTTCAGGACGATGTCCCGGTCATAGCCGACCATGGCGAAGCCGAGTTCGGCCCGCTGCCATTGATCCTGCAGACCGGTTTCGGCACAGGAGACGGGGAAGCGAACCCGGCAGCGATCGAGAATACGACGGACGATGCCGCGTTTTTCCTTCAGGCTGCCGGGGGAATAAAGAACCACATCGAGCCGCAAAATGCCGACCACCATGGTGTCCCCGCCGGAAGGGGGAAGGTCCCCCAGGTTTTACAGGATGGTCTTTATCTCTTCCATCTCGAACACTTCGATTATATCGCCAACCTTGATGTCGTTGTAGTTCTCCAGGCCGATGCCGCATTCGTAGCCGGTGGCAACTTCCCGGGCGTCGTCCTTGAAGCGCTTGAGGGAGTTCATCTTCCCCTGCCAGACGACGACGTTATCGCGTACCAGGCGGACCTGGGCGTTTCGCTGCGCTTTCCCTTCCAGGACGTAGCAGCCGGCGATGGTCCCGACGCGAGAGACACTGAAGGTATCCCGGACTTCGACCCGACCGAGCTTCTTCTCCCGCAGCGTGGGTGCCAGCAGCCCCTCCATGGCGCTGCGGACATCGGCCACCGCATCATAAATGATGTTGTAGAGCCGGATGTCGACCCCTTCCTGCTCGGCCAGCAAAGCAGCCTTGGGTTCCGGCCGGACGCTGAAGCCGATGATGATGGCATCGGAGGCCGCCGCCAGGGAGACGTCGCTTTCGATGATGCCTCCGACTCCGGTATGGATGACCACCAGGCGGCAGGCTTCGGTGGAGAGCTTGACCAGCGAGTCTTTGACCGCTTCGACCGAACCCTGCACGTCGCCTTTGATGATGACCTTGAGCTCCTTGACATCCCCTTGCTGGATCCGGGCGTAGAGCTGGTCGAGGGAGATTTTGCTGGTTTTGGCCAGCTCGGCTTCGCGCTGCTTCTGGTGACGGTGCTGCGCCACCTCTTTGGCCGTCTTCTCATCCTCGACGGCGTAGAGCGTATCACCGGCATCCGGCACCCCGGACAGACCGGTCACCTCCACCGGGATCGACGGTCCGGCCGCCTCGACCCGGTTGCCCCGATCGTCGGTCATCGTTCTTACCCGGCCATAGTGCAGGCCGGAGACGATCGGATCCCCGGGACGCAAGGTCCCTTCCTGTACCAGAACGGTCGCCACCGGACCGCGCCCCTTGTCCAGACGGGCCTCGACGATAGTCCCCCGGCCTCGCTTGCTCGGACTGGCCTTGAGATCCATCACCTCGGCCTGCAGCAGGATCATTTCCAGCAGCTGGTCGAGATTGATCCGGTTCTTGGCCGAGACCTCGACGAAGATGGTTTCGCCCCCCCACTCTTCAGGGACCAGGGCAAACTCGGTCAGTCCCTGCTTCACCTTCTCGGGGTTGGCGTCAGGTTTGTCGATTTTATTGATCGCGACCAGGATCGGCACGCCGGCCGCCTTGGCATGGTTGATCGCCTCTTTGGTCTGCGGCATCACCCCGTCATCGGCCGCCACCACCAGAACGACGATGTCGGTCACCTTGGCCCCACGGGCCCGCATGGAGGTGAACGCTTCGTGGCCGGGGGTGTCGACGAAAGTGATCTTGCGACCGCCCAGTTCGACGTCGTAGGCGCCGATGTGCTGGGTAATCCCCCCCGCCTCGCCGGCGGTGACATTGGTGGTGCGGATCGCGTCGAGGAGGCTGGTCTTGCCATGGTCGACGTGCCCCATGATGGTGACCACCGGAGGTCTGCCCTGCAACTCCTCAGGATTGACCTCTTCTCCGAGCTTGAGGCTGGTGTACTCCAGAATGGCTTCCTCGTCGAAGGCGACGTTTTCCACCTCATAATGGAATTCGGAGGCCAGAAGAGCAGCGGATTCAAAATCAAGAGGATGGTTGATGGTGACCATCGTCCCCTGCCGCATCAGCTCTTTGATCAGATCGTTGGCCTTGATCCCCATCCGCTTGGCCAATTCACCGACCGTGATCGTGCTGCTGATCCGGATGATTCTCTTGATCGCCTTGGAGACGGTGATTTCGGTCTTCTTGATCGGTTTGGGGGCGCGTCTCCCTTTGCGCAGCTTTTCATTGCGCTCCGGTTCGAACACCTCCAACCGCCGACCGCGCCGTGGCCCTTCCGGCTCGGCAACGTGGTCGACTTTCCCTTTCTTGTTTTTCTTGCCTCCACGCGGCTCTTTCCCCGGGAAAGTCTCCTGCGGGGCGGTGCCGGGACCGCCGGGGCGACCGCCGGGAGCCGGACGGCCACCAGTCGGAGCCGGTCGGCCACCGGTCGGGGCCGGACGGCCACCGGTCGGAACCGGACGGCCACCGGTCGGAACCGGACGGCCACCGGTCGGGGCCGGTCGTGCAC
>JACZKF010000343.1 GCA_014860175.1 Desulfuromonadales bacterium
GGGGGGACGCTGGCGGTCTCGGCTCAGGCGTTGGGCGAGGAGATCCGCCTGTTCTTTCGCGACACCGGGGAGGGGATCCTGGCCGATCGGCTCCCGCTGATCTTCGAGCCCTTTTATACCAGTAAAGCCGGCGGGACCGGACTCGGGTTGTCAATCACCTACAACATCATCTGCGAGCACGGCGGGCGCATCGAGGTCGAGAGCCGGCCGGGGGAGGGGAGCAGTTTCACGGTGATCTTCCCTCTGTCCGCCTGACCCCCCGGCGAAGCACGCAGCGTCGTCGCCCCCCTTGTGTTTGTCTGTCACCTGCGCCTACAATGCCCTCCGGCCGGATTTTACCGGCCGCAGTGCCCGCCTCGGCCGGAGTTTGCATGGAAAAGATCCTGATCGTCGACGACGAAGCCTTCATCCGCGAAAATCTCGAGCGCATCCTGGCCGAAGACGGCTACCGGCCCCTGTCGACCGACAGCGAGGAGGAAGCGGCGCGCCTCGTCAGCGAAGAAGAGATCGACCTGGTGCTCCTCGACCTCAACCTCGGCGCCCGCAGCGGTCTGGATGTCCTGCGGTCGCTGCGCGAGATCGACCCCGACCTGCTGGTGATCATCATCACCGGCTACGGGACGGTGGAAAGCGCCGTCGAGGCGCTGAAGCTCGGTGCCTACGACTACATCAAAAAACCGTTCAAGGCCGATGCCATTCATCTGATCGTCCGCCTCGCCCTGGAGACCCAGAGCCTGCGCCGCAAGGTGCGGCAGCTGCGGCGGGAAGGGAAGGATCTCCCGCAGGGGGCCGATATGGTCGGCTCCAGCCCGCAGCTGTTGCAGGTTTATCGGCAGATCCGGGAAGTGGCCAAGCACGAGACCGCCACCGTGCTGATCACCGGCGAGTCGGGGACCGGCAAGGAACTGGTCGCGCGCGCCATTCACAATCTCTCGCCCCGCCGGGAGCGGCCGTTCATCGAGATCAACTGCGGCTCTCTGCCGTTCAACCTGCTGGAGACCGAGCTGTTCGGGCACGAACGGGGGGCGTTCACCGACGCCAAGAACCGCAAGATCGGCCTGCTGGAGGAGTCCAACGGCGGCAGTATCTTCCTCGATGAGATCGGCGAAATGGATCTCACCTTGCAGGTCAAGCTGCTGCGGGTGCTGGAGGATCGTCGCATCCGTCGTCTCGGGGGGACCCGCAATATCGATATCGATGTCCGGGTGATCGCCGCCACCAACCGCAATCTGCGAGAGGCGATCGAGGAGAGGCAATTTCGCGAGGATCTGTTCTACCGCCTCAACGTCTTCCCCATTCACGTGCCGCCGCTGCGCGAGCGGCGCGAAGACATCCCGCACCTGCTGCAATATTTTCTGCGCCGATTCAGTCGTGAATTCAACAAACGCATCCGGGAGATCTCCCGCGAAGCGCTGGAACTGCTGATGCGCTACCGCTGGCCGGGAAACGTGCGCGAACTGCGCAACGTGGTCGAGCGGATCTGCATCATGTACAACAGCGAGACGCTGCGCCCCGAACATCTCCCCGGGGAGATGTTCGGGACGGCCCCGCGCCGGGAAGCCCCCTTCTCCTTTGACCTCCCCCCCGAAGGGGTCGTGCTGGAGGCGTTGGTGGAGCAGATCGAACGGGATCTGATCACCAAGGCGATCGCCGTCACCGGCGGCAATGTCGCCAAGACCGCCCGGCTGCTCAGCATCCCCCGGGGAACTCTGCGTTACAAGCTGGAGAAGTACGACATCGAAGGGGCCTTCTAACCCGGCGCCGAAGTAATCCCCACCATAAAAACCGCGCATAAAGGCGAATTCCCGCCACCTCTTTCCCGGCTGGAGCCCCTCGGGGGCCGGCCGGTCACCCTCCCTGGAACTTTCCTGCACCCTAATTTTCTTTTTATGTCAAATGCTTATCGATCCATAGGCGGGCGCGGTCGCAATTGGCATCGCCGTTGCTACGAAGGCATCCGATTCCCGGGCCGTCAGATCAATCGCCGAAGGAGAGAGTACCCGTGACCGCTACCGTATGGAACCACCTCTGGCAGATGCACGAGGCGACAAAAAGGGCCTTTCCTTTCCGCCGCCACCAGATGGCAGCGCTGCTGCAGCGGCCAGACCTGCAGTTCAGCAATGGCCGGCAGGAGCACGATGTCGATCTGGCTGATGAACTGGAGGAGGCGCCGGCGGAGCATACCCGACGTCTCACCTCGGGCCCTCAGGGGGTGCAGGAGGGAGAACCGCGTGAGTATACGGGCCGACAGAAGATCGGCCTGCTCCTCGGCCCCTTGCTGTTCGTCCTGATGCTGCTGATCCCCACCCCGCCTGGGATGGAGCCGGCGGCCCAGAAGATGGCGGCGGTGGCTTTGCTGATGGCCACCTGGTGGATGTGCGAGTCGCTCCCCATCCCTGCCACCAGCCTGCTGCCGATCCCCCTGTTCCCGATGCTCGGTATCCTCCCCACCGGCAAGGCGACGGCCCCTTATGCCAACCACCTGATTTTCCTGTTCATGGGGGGATTCATCATTGCCCTGTCGATGCAGCGCTGGAACCTGCACCGGCGCATTGCGATGAATATTGTCAAACTGGTCGGCTTCTCCCCCAGCCGGCTGATTCTCGGCTTCATGGTGGCGACGGCGGCCCTCTCCGCGTTTGTCTCCAACACGGCGACGGCGGTGATGATGATGCCGATCGGCCTGGCCATCATTGCCCACGTGGTCCAGGAGGGGAAGCGCGAGGGGCTCGATCGGGAGATCGACTTTTCGCCGGAGAAGTTCGCCTTCGGCCTCAATCTGATGCTGGGGATCGCCTATGCCGCCTCCATCGGCGGCATGGCGACCCTGATCGGCACCCCCCCCAACACCGTGCTCGCCGGTTACCTGCAGAAGACCTACGGCTACGAAATCACCTTCGCCAAATGGCTGCTGGTCGGGGTGCCGCTGGTGGCGGTCATGCTGCCGCTCTGCTGGCTCTGGCTGACTCGGGTCGCCAACCCGATGAAACTGAAGAAAGTCCCCGGCGGCCGTGACCTGATCGACAACGAACTGGCGCAGATGGGGGCGATGAACGCCGGCGAGCGCTGGACCTCCCTGGTCTTTGGCCTGACGGCCGTCGCCTGGATCTTTGCCGGCCCGATCGCCGCCTTCTTCCCCGAACCGAAGTTCATCACTGACGCCACCATCGCCATGGCCGGGGCGAGCCTGCTGTTTCTGATTCCCGTTGACATGAAGAAAAACCAGTTCGTGATGGATTGGCACTGGGCTTCGAAGATGCCGTGGGGGGTGCTGATTCTGTTCGGCGGCGGCCTGGCCCTGGCCGACGGTTTCAAGGACACCAAACTGGCCGACTGGATCGGCAGCCAGGTCAACCTGCTGGAGCATGCGCCGGTGCTGCTGCTGGTGATTGCCGTCACCACCCTGATCATCTTCCTGACCGAACTGACCTCCAATACCGCCACGGCCGCCATGGTCATGCCGATCCTCTCGGCGGTGGCTATCGGCCTGGGGCAAAATCCGCTGCTGCTGGTGGTGCCGGCGGCGATCGCCGCCTCCTGCGCCTTCATGCTGCCGGTCGCCACCCCCCCCAACGCCATCGTCTTCGGCTCCGGTTATGTCACCATCCCCCAGATGGTGCGCAGCGGCTTCGGGTTAAACCTCCTCGGAATTGCCCTGACGGTGGCTCTGACCTACCTGCTGGTGCTGCCGGTGTTTGGGATTACGGTCGGTGAACTC
>JACZKF010000344.1 GCA_014860175.1 Desulfuromonadales bacterium
ACTGTCGTCAACCCCCTGGTGACCTCCCCGACCCGGCCGCTCTTGCCCGTTCTCTGGAGGCGATGCTGCCGCTGCGGGGAGGTCACCAGGGGGTTGACGACAGTAGCGACAGCGGTGGGGGCAGCCGGCATACGCGAGAAATACCGGGTAGATAGCCACCGGATTAGACACCGAGAGTGTGCAGGGCCGCCTCGGCGGCCTCCTGCTCGGCCGCCTTTTTGGTCCGGCCACAGCCCCGGCCGAAAGACTGTTCACCGAGTCCGACTTCGACCGTGTAGCGTCGCTCGTGGTCCGGCCCTTCGGCGCGAACCAGACGGTATTCGGGGGGGGTTCCGTAACGGGCCTGCAACAACTCCTGCAGTCTGGTCTTATGATCGACGCCGTACTTGCGCCGAGCCGACTGGTCAATGGCGGCGCCAAACAGGCGCGCAATCAGGGGGGCTCCCCCCTCCAGACCACCGTCTAGAAAAACGGCGCCCAACAGAGCTTCGACGGCATCGGCGAGGAGACTCTCCTTGTCCCGACCGCCGCTTTTTTCCTCACCCCGCCCGAGCCGCAGACAGTCGCCCAGACCGAGATCCCGGCCGATGGCCGCCAACCGCGGTTCGCCCACCACTTCGGCGCGAATCCGGGTCAGTTCCCCCTCGGGCAGAGCAGGGAAGTTCTGATAGAGCAAGTCACTGACCACCAGTTGGAGAACGGCATCGCCGAGAAATTCAAGCCTTTCGTTGTGCGGCTCTCTATTTTCCGACTGCTCGTTGCTGAACGATTTGTGGGTAAGCGCCTGCCGCAGCAGAGCCTGATCGGTAAAGCGATAGCCGATTTTGCCCACGAGCAGACCTTCGCTCCCCCGAATCATTGACGCGCCGCCTCCCCCTGCTCTCTCCCGGTTATCTGTCAAGGGCCGTACTATACCGGAAACCTTCGCCGGTCGCAACGCTAACCACCTGCCAATAGCCGTTTCTCCTTGATTCAGATCCCTCCCATTTCCTATAATGACCTGCTTTACTGTCACGAATGGGAATATGATGCCATTATTCATCAGCTTCGAGGGGATCGAGGGGACTGGGAAGACTACCCAGATCAGCCTGCTGGCGCAGCGACTGCGCCAACGCAGCGGTCAGGTGCTGGTCACCCGTGAACCCGGTGGCTGCCCGATTGCCGATACGATCCGAGCGATCCTCCTCGACCCGACCTCGGCCGGCCTGGTCCCCCGGGCCGAGTTACTGCTGTATGCGGCCGCCCGCGCCCAACATGTCGAAGAAGTGATCCGCCCCGCCCTGCTGACCGGCCGGACGGTGCTGTGCGACCGTTTTATCGATGCCACCCTGGCCTACCAGGGATATGGCCGCGGCCTTGATCTGCGCATGATTGGCGACCTCAACCGCCTGGCCGCCGGCCCGGTGACACCCGACCTGACCTTGCTTCTCGATCTGCCGGAGGCCCTCGGGCTGCAGCGGGCCAGACGACGCAACACGCAGCTGGCGCTGGAGAGTGAAGAGCGCTTCGAGCGTGAATCGCTCGAATTTCACCAGCGGGTGCGCCTGGGCTATCTGGAACTTGCTCGCCAGGAGTCGCGCTTCCGGGTGATCGATGCCGTCGGCTCGGTCGCGGAGGTGGCGGCGCGAATTGGCGCGGCGGTCGACGATTTCCTGCAGAGCCGGGAGGGGAGATGACTTTTGCCCGGGTGCTCGGCCACGAACGCCAGAAGGCCATTTTGCAGCGGGCCATGACCAGCGGCCGCCTGGCCCATGCCTATCTGTTCGAAGGGCCGGAGGGGGTCGGTAAACGCCTGCTGGCCGTCGCCCTGGCGCGGGCGGTCTTCTGTCGCGAGGGGACCGGTTGCGGCGACTGCCCCGCCTGCCGCAAGGTCGATCATCAAAATCACCCCGATCTGCACCTGGTAGAGTCCGAGGGGGCGGCGATCAAAATCGACCAGGTGCGGGTGTTGCAGCGGGAGATGGCCTTTCGCCCGGTGGAGGGGGGCAAAAAGATCTGCCTGATCGACGGCGCCGACCGAATGAATCCGGCGGCCGGCAACGCGCTGCTCAAGACTCTGGAGGAGCCGTCGGGTGAGGCGCTGCTGATTTTGCTGACCTGCCGCAGCGACGCTGTTCTCGGCACCATTCGTTCGCGCTGCCAGCGTCTCCCCTTCGGACGCCTCCCCCGGACGATGATTCAGGAGGTGCTGCAAGAGCGCCTGGAACTCGGAGTGACCGAGGGGCACGTGCTTGCTGCCCTGGCCGACGGCAGTTTTCACAAAGCTCTTGGCCGCGACCGCGACCTCTATCTGGTGCAGCGGCGGGAGATCCTGAAACAGGTCACCGCCTTGGGCGGCAGCGTCATCGCGCTGTTTGAGCTGACGCGCCAGCTCATGGAAGAAAAAGACCGGCTGGCGGAAATTTTGGATATTCTGCAGACCTTCTACCGCGACTTGCTGCTGTTGCAGCATGGCGCCGCGGAGAGTGAACTGGTCAATATCGACCTGCTGGAGAAGCTGCGGCGCGTCGGCAGGCGCGAGACGGTCCCTTCCCTGCTGAACAAACTCGAGGCGATTGCGGCCAGCCGTCGCCACCTCGAGCGTAACGCCAATCGCCAACTGGCGCTCGACATCCTGCTGATGCGCCTGGCGGCCTGACTCCAACAGCGGCAGCGGATGTCGCTCACCCTCAATGATCACGGATGGACATGTCTGAAACGGAAACCGTTCTCGAAACCTACCGCCTGGTGTCGGTGAAGTTCCGCCCCGCCGGCCGCCAGTACGATTTCAATGCCCATGAGCTCGAACTGCACCCCGGGGACCGGGTCATTGTCGAAACCGATCGGGGGCGCGCCCTGGGGACAGTGGCCCGCCCCCCCCGGGAGGTCCTGCGGACGCAGGCCCCGGACGATCTGAAAAGTGCCCTGCGGACCGCCACCGAGGAAGACCTCAGCCTGGCGGCCGGCAATGCCGCCCGCGAGCGCGAGGCCTTCCGCTTCTGCCAGCAACGCATCCAGGAGCGGAAGCTGGAGATGAAGCTGGTGCGCGCCGAGTACCTGTTCGACGGCTCCAAAATCGTCTTCTAC
>JACZKF010000345.1 GCA_014860175.1 Desulfuromonadales bacterium
CGCCCAGCCCAACCACCGCCGCCGACGGTTTTGACGATCTGAGTTGTGTCGCGCCGGCGATGCCTATGCGGAATATCGAAAAAATGCCTGGGGTGTGAGCCGCTTGTCATCCTGTCGGTGTTCGCTATTGTTGCTTGAGACCATATGCGAAAGGAGAGCGCCATGGCGGAAGTGACCCGCATCGATCCGCAGGAGGCCCGGCCGAAAGTCCACTCGGGGGACGCAATTCTCGTCTGTGCCTACGATGATGAGGAGAAGTGCCAGAAACTGCATCTGGAAGGGGCGATCCACCTGCAGGAGTTGCAGGAGAAGCTGCCGGAAATTCCGAAAGAGAAGGAGTTGATCTTCTACTGCGCCTGACCGAAGGAGGCGACCTCCGCCGGTCGGGCGGAACAGTTCCAGCAGCAGGGATATTCCCACGCCGAGGCCCTTGGCGGTGGCGTCGAAGCCTGGAAGAAGCAGGACGAGCTCAGACACTGATACCGACCGGCAGCCGCAAGGCTGCCGGTTCAGTTTTGCGACCACCTCTCCGCCGATGACCGATGGGGCAGGCAGCTCTCGATTTTGGCGTACAGCTCGGCGCTGCGAATCGGTTTACTCAGAAATCCGTCCATCCCCGCCGCCAGACACGCCTCTTCGTCTTCCGGGCGGGCGTGAGCGGTCAAGGCCACGATCGGCGTGTGGACAGACTTTCCGCGCTCCCGCCGGCGGATCTCCTGAGTGGCGGCCAGGCCATCGACTTCGGGCATCTGCAGATCCATCAGGACCAGGTCGATTCCCCCCTGCTCCCACCTGGCCACCGCCTGCCGACCGTCCTCGGCCGTCGTTACCTGCAAGCCACGCTGGCGTAGCATGGTACCGATCAGTTGGCGGATCGCCTCGTCATCTTCCGCCAGCAGCACCCGGGCCGATTCCCCCCCCTGAGCCGCCGTCGGCGATGCGGGGGCGGTCTGATCGGGCTGCTCGACTGGCAGCAGGGGGAGGATGAAGGTAAAAGTGCTCCCCTGCCCCGACGCACTCTTCACCCGCAGGCTCCCCCCCATCCGTTCCACCAGCTGCCGGGAGATGGCCAGCCCCAGCCCGGTGCCGCCGTGACGGCGGGTGAGGGAGTTGTCGACCTGAGTGAAGGGGACAAAGAGCTCCCCCTGTTTTTCCACCGGAATGCCGACCCCGGTATCGCGCACGGTGAACTGGATTCCCCCCGTTTGGGGTTGGCCGACCAGGACGGTTATCTCCCCCTGATCGGTAAACTTGACGGCATTGCCGATCAGGTTCAACAAGATCTGGCCGATCCGGCTGACGTCACCGGTCAGCTGTTCCGGGAGCTCCGGTGCCACCTCCCACCGCAGGCGCAGCCCCTTTTCCCGGGCCGCCGCGGCAAAGGTGTGGACGATCTGGCCGATACTTTCGCGCAGATCGAAGGGGCGCTGCTCGAAACTGAGCTCCCCGGCCTCGATTCGGGTGATGTCGAGCAGGTCGTCGATGATCCCCAGCAGCCGGTAGGCCGAGCTTTCCGCCATCTCCAGAAACGGTGCCGGCTCCCCGCCGGCCAGGGCGGGATCCTTCAGCATCTCGAGTGAAGTCATGATCACCGCCAAAGGGGTGCGCAGCTCATGACTCATTTTGGCCAGGAATTCGCTTTTGACACGATTCCCCTCTTCGGCATCCTCCATGGCCGCGCGCAGCTCTTCTTCCAGCTTCTTGCGCTCGGTGATATCGGCCAGGGCGCCGAGGGTCCGCAATGGCCGTCGCCCACCACCGTTCTCTTCGAAGAAGGTCCGCGAGCGGACGCTGATCTGGCGCACGCTGCCGTCGGGGCGCACCAGCCGGTGCTCGATGGAATAGAGCCCCTCCCCGGCCGGGTCGTGGGCCTGCCCGATCGCCGCGATGACCCGTGGCCGATCATCCGGATGCACGCGTTTCACGATATCGTCCAAAGTGACCGGCTCCTCGTCCCCCCAGCCGCCAATCTGCCGCATCTCTGGCGACAAGTGCAGGCGATCGGTGCGGTGGTCGTGCTCGAAGATGCCGATATTGGCGACCCGAACCCCCTGCCGCAACCGCTCCTCCCCCTGCCGTAGAGCCTCCTCGGCGCTCTTGCGGGAGGTAATGTCTTCGCTGAAGATCAGGATGCCGCCGACCTCCCCGGCCGCATCGTACCAGGGGCGAACCTCCCAGCGCAGCCACTGGCGAGTGCCGTCCGCCCGCTCGAACTTGTCCTCTTCGGCCAGCAACACCTCCCCGGCCAGACCACGCCGGTGGATCTGCCGCCAGTGCTCGGGGATCTCGGGAAAAACCTGGTAATGGGAGATGCCGTGCAGTTCCTGGTCGCCGATACCGAAATCGTGCCGCCAGCGCCGGCTGGCCGCAATGTAGCGCATCTGCCGGTCGAACATGGCCAAAGCCGCCGGGGCGTGCTCGATAAACAGCCGCAGGCGCTCCTCACTCTCCCGCAGCGCCTCCTCGGCCTGTTTGCGCTCGGTGACATCGTGAAGAAGGGCCAAAAAACCGATGACCTTCTGGTCCCCACCGAGGATGCGTACCCCTACCGATTCGGACCAGAAAACCGAACCATCCCGGCGTCGCAGGGGCACTTGAAACCTCTCGGTTTCGGCCTCGCTCTCCTCTTCCCGATGGAAACGCCGCTCCCCCTGCTCCCAGTAGTCGGCCGCCTCGGCGTACAGAAATTCCGTGGTTCGCCCGACAGCTTCTTCGGTGCTGTAGCCGAACATGGCGCTGAAGGCGGGGTTGACCAGGCGGATACGGCGTTCGGTGTCGACGAACACCGCGGCATCGGTGATGCCGTTGAAGATGGCCCGAAACCAGGCTTCACTGCGCCGCAGCGCCGCTGCCTGACGCAACAGGTCGCCCCCCATGCCGGCCACGGTCGCGCGCAGACGGCGCACCTCGGTCGGCGCCTGAGGGCTTCCACCGGCCCTGACTTCGCCGACATCCATGGTTTTGGTGTCCTGGTCGAGACCACGCAGCGGTCCGGCAATCGTCCGTGCCAGCAGGTAGGCGGGGAGAAAAGCGAGGGCGGAAATCAGCAGGGCGAGGGCCGCATCCTGCAGCAATCGCCGCTGCAAAGGGGCAAGAACCACCTGCAACGGCCGGCCGGCGCCGGCCACCCAGCCGATCCCGGCCATCGGCGCCCGGGCCAGCACCCACTCGCCACCGGCCATCGCCAGAGGGAAGATGCCGGTCTGCGCCTCCCCGGTCGCCAGCACCTGTTGGAGCGCCTGATCCTCTTGAGGCCACCTCTGTCTATCCTCCCAGGTGAGGAGAAGACCGCTGTGATAGACCACCTGCCCCTGACTGTCAAAAATGGCGTAGGCGCCGCCGGCCGGGCGGTGCAGAGTCAGGGTCAACTCCCGCAGCCGTACCGGGTCGATGATGGCCACCACCAGGCCGCGGAGGATGCCGCGGTCGTCCCGGATGGCGGTGGCGATGCCGAAGGCGACGGCCTGAGCCGTCAGCGCGTCGGAGGTGAGGTCGCCGATAGCCCAGGGGGAGCCGGCCACCACCTCCCCGATGTAGGCGTAGCCGCCGAGGTCCTGACCAAGGGCGGCCGGCAGACTGGAGGCGATCACCGTCCCTTGGGGATTCACCCAGTTCAGGTGGTGCAAGGTCGGGTTCTGGGCGGCGGTGACGGTGAGCAGGCGAGAGGCGTTGGACTGCCGATACCCTGAGATCAGAATTCCTTGACCGATGGCGAAGTTCTCCCGCCGGATGTCGTTGACGTAGGCCTCGAAGGTGGTCATGACCCCCTGGGCCACTTCGAGCTCCGTCTGCAGCGCCTGGATCCTTCGGTTTTCGTAGCGCTCCTTGTAGCTCCAGGCCAGCAACAGCAACAGCGGCAGCAGCACCAGAGCGATGAGCAGGTAGAGGCGCGCCCGGATGCCGTCCGGCAACATCCGCAGGAACCACCGCTCGAGGACTGGCAGTAGGTCGACCTTCATTCTTTTACTTATACCACGCACCCCCCCTTATTTCCCCCGGTCCCGCGGGGGCCAGCTCTTTCCTCGTTTTCATTGAGGATTCAGGCAATTGCAATTTTCCGGGAGGGGTATATCTTCCGAAAACAGCCATACTAATCTTGGGGGCGCAACATATGGCACAGATCATCGACATCCGGGAACGGCTCCGAGTCAGGCACGAGCGGACGGCGACTGGACCAGACGGACAGACCGAGTTCGAAGTGCGCCTGTGTGGCCCGGATCGGCGCTGGCTCGGCCTGGTCGGCGGAATCGTCGCCAGGGCCCTGGCGGGGGAAGGGTTCCATACGGTTTTTGACGATCTGGAGACGGCGGTCGGCGCCCCCTCGGTGTTGATCTTGCGCGCCGGCCGGCAACCGCTGGACGAATCCCGTGGCGGGCATCCCCCCGGTCTGGTGGTCACTGGCGCCGCGCCAGCGGCGGCGGCGCTTCAGGGGTGCAACAGCCGTAGCGTGCTGCTGACCGTTCCCCAAGACCATTGGTCCCCTGCAGGCCAGGACGATTTCCCTGGTATCGAGATCCCCCTGCCAGTGACCGACCCGGCGCCGGAGCCGATCGATCTCGCCGCCGCCTGCGCCGGCGGTGCCGCCCGCCTGCTCGGGGTGATCCGTTGGCAGTGTTTGGAGCAGGCGCTGCGGGAGGAACTGCTCCTGGCCGATGGATTTCCCATCGACTACCCCCTGGCCCTCGCCTTCGAAGCGTACCACCGACTGGCCCCCTGGGAGGGGGTCGTGGCGACGGCGACGCCCCCTTACTGACCCCCCAAGGGCATGAATTTTGCTTAGTCAGTATTTTTTCACCTTCACTTTCCCGGGGGGGATCCTGCATGTTTGTCCGCCGAAGTCTTACAGCCCAGTTTTTTCTGCCGCTGACCATCTCCACCATTCTCATCCTTGCCCTGGGCGGGGCACTGCTGCGGGAGCAGCTCAAGGGGGATCTTCAGGCCCAGACCGAGATCGCCCTGTCTGCCTTGCGGGCAGAGCAAGAGAGCGGCGGGGAGGCACAGCGACAGATGCTCGAATCGAAGGGGGAGATCATCGGCAAGTTCCTGGTGCAATCGTCCATCGACTTCCTCCTCACCTACGACTTTTTGACCTTGGAGAGCCTGCAGGACACCGCCGAGCTCGACCCGGAAATCGCCTTTGCCCGGTTTCTGCGCCCGGACGGAACCACTCTGGACGGCAGTATCGCTCCGGCAGAGCGCCCCGGGATCATCCGCAAAACCTATCCCATTGTGGCCCTGGGGGAGGAGATCGGGCAGGTGTTGATCGGTCTGTCGCAGGCCAACCTGGAGAAACAGCTCCTGGAAAGTCAGGTGCGGGCCGCCGCAGTGCTGGTAGAGGTAAAGAGCTTCAGCGAGGAGACCCTCGATACGCTAACTGTCACCATGGGGATAACTTATGGGGTCCTGCTGCTCATCTCCCTGGGGCTGATCTCCCTCCTTTTTCGCCGGATCGTGATTCACCCCCTGCAGTTGATGGCCAGTGTCATCGAGGAGATGGGCAGGGGCCGCCTCGATCGCCGCCTGCAAATGGGGCGGGTCGACGAACTGGGTCGGATTGCCCGCTCCATGGACGAAATGGCCGAGAAGCTCGAAATTACCGTTCGCCGCATCGACGCCAGTTCGGGGGAGTTGGTCAAAGCCTCGAGCAGCATCCAGGAAGTCAGCCGGCAGGTCGATGCCGCGGGCGCCGCCCAAACCCGGGGGGTAAGCGAAACCGATGCCGCCGTACAGGGGATTAACGACTCGGTGGCCGGGGTGGCCCAGCGAATGTCCGATCTGGCCGAACTCGCCGCCGAAAGTACCTCCTCGATTCTGGAGATGTCCTCGAGTGTCGAAGAGGTGGCGGAAAACGCCGCCGAACTGGCTCGCTCGACCGAGGAGATCGGCGCCTCCCTGGCCGAAATCACCGTCTCCATCCGCCAGGTGGCAGAGAGTGCCGACGTCCTGAAGAGCGTCTCCGATTCGACCACCGCCTCGGTGTTGCAGATGGACAGCTCGGTCGGGGAGGTGGAAAATACCGCCCGGGAAACGGCCCGGATCACCGAAACCGTCCGCCGGGATGCCGAAGCCGGCATGCATTCGGTAGAGGCGGTGATCGCCGGCATGGATCAGATCCGCAGCGCTTCCCAGACGGTTTCGCAGGCGGTCACCTCCCTCTCCGAGAAGGCCCAGGCGATCGGCAGTATCCTCTCGGTCATCGGCGAAGTGACCGACCAGACCAACCTGCTGGCCCTCAATGCCGCCATCATCGCCGCTCAGGCGGGCGACCATGGCAGAGGGTTCAGTGTGGTCGCGGTGGAGATCCGCGAATTGGCCGACCGCACCGGCTCCTCTACCAAGGAAATCGCCGCCATGGTCCAGTCGGTGCAGCAGGAAACCGCGCGGGTGGTCGAGGCGATCCATCTGACCGAACGGTATATCGCCGAGGGGACGAGTCTGTCGAAGCATTCGGAAGAGACGCTGATGCAGATTGTCGGCGGGGTCTGCGATGTCGAGCAGCGGATGGAGCTGGTCGCCCGCGCCACCCAGGAGCAGACGCAGGGAGCGCGCCTGATCAGTCGGGCGATCAGTCAGGTTTCCGATTTGGTGGGGCAGACCGCTGGCGCCACCCGCGAGCAGAAGCGGGGGGCGGAGATGATCCAGGAGGCGGTGGAGCGTATGCGGGAGCTGGCGGGAAAAGTGCGCGCCTCCACCCGCGAGCAGAGCGAGGGGAGCCGCATGCTGGCCAGAACCATGGAGAGCGTCAACCAGATGGCCCAACAGATCAATCAAAGCTGTGAGCAGCAGCGGGAAAAGAGCGCTCAGATCATCCAGGCGGTGGAGCAGATCCGCCGCTCTTCGCAGGTCGGCATCGAATCGACCCGGGCCTTGCAGCAGACGGTCGAGAATCAGAACCGGCAGATTCTGGTGCTCAAAGAGGAGGTCGACTTCTTCCAGATTGCCGACTAGTTCCAACCGCCCCGCGAACCCTAAAAGCAGAAGACCGGTGCCCGGGCACCGGTCTTCTGCTTTTCAGATCCGGGAAAACAATCGGTCTACTTGAACTCGAAATTGAACTTGGCATCCACCCCGGCACGCCGCAGCAGGGCGAGATTGTGGGTGAAGTCCTGCTCCGTGGTCGGGATGTAGTGGCTGATCTTCATTTCGTCCCGCACCGCCTGCGCTGCCGCCCCTTGATCCGCCTTAAGAGCCAGCAGAGCAGTTCTGACCTTTTCCACCAGCTTGCGATCGGCCTTCTTGGCGACGATGAGGGTCATGTCGGGATTTTCCCCGGCGTCCTTGCCGACCACCTGCAGGGTAGGGTACTGCCCTTTCAGCGACTCCCAGGTCCAGTTCTTGACAATGGCCAAATCCGCCGCCCCTTTACTCAGGGCATCGATGGCGGCGCCGTGATTGGCCGCATACAGCAGCGTCCCCCCCGCCTGCCCGATGCCGGGGAGCGAGCGGTAGAAGAACTCACCGGAGGAGGCCAGCGCCGTGGCGAGCACTTTTTTCCCCTGGAAGTAACTGGCTTCCCCAGTGAAGAGGGGGGCCCCCTGCGGCGCGATCAGCA
The DNA here is from genome assembly GCA_014860175.1 of Desulfuromonadales bacterium. GTDB lineage: Bacteria > Desulfobacterota > Desulfuromonadia > Desulfuromonadales > JACZKF01 > JACZKF01. Next base: position 7,553 of record JACZKF010000345.1, read on the forward strand.
GCGCCCAGTAGGTGCTGGAGCCGTTGTCGGCGACGGGGCGCAAAACCGGCTCGGCCAACCCCTTGAGGATCATCGTCCCGGCCACCCCGGACCCGCTGAACATGCCGTCGATATCGCCGCGGGCGACCATTTCCGCCGCATCGGGATAGCTTTTGGCGGCGACGAAGGTCACCGGAATGTTTTTCCCCTGCAGATAGGCTTCCAGCGGCCGGTACTGGCGGGCTGCATCCTTTTGCGACTGCATGATGCCGATCCGGAATACCTCCTGCGCCTCGCCGGCAGCCGGCCAACTGACGGAGACCGCCAGAAAAAGCCCCAGCAGTTTAATCGTGGTGCGAAAAGCGTGTTGTTTCATCTTTGTCCTCCCCCTGAAATGAAATAGCTGCAGCGGGAAAGTGCAAAAATTGTTCCTAATTAAATTTAGCTTCACCTGGGGCTAAGCGCCATGGCATTGGGGTTCTGATCGACTCAGTAGATCTCCTCGCGGTAGTCGGGGACTTCGGCATACCACTGCGGGTACTGCCGCGCCCGAACGATCGCCGCTTCGGCCTGGTCGATGAGCTGCTGGCGGTCTTTGGCATAGCTGCCGGTCAGTTGCAGGAAGTTGGAGACGTGATTGGAGCGCAATATGGTGCGGCGGGGGGCGAGATGGTGCAGCAGTTCCCGAGTTTCCTCGAGAATGCCGCCGCGGGAAAGGGGGGTGATGGTGCGCAGGAAGTCGTCATTGTGCCGGTGGAAGAGGGTCAACAGCGAGAAGAAGTCAGGGGAGAGTTCGGTCACCCACTCCCCGGTGGCCCGGGCATGCTCGAGGGTGCGCTCACGGCCGGCCAGGCCGAGGATGGCGGTCACCGACAGCTTCATCCCGGCCTCCTGGGCGCGACGGCAGAGGGCGATCATCTCGCCGGCCCCATATCCCTTGTCGATGGCCGTCAGGGTCGGGTCGTCACCGCTCTCCAGACCGAAGTAGAGGATACGCAGCTTGCGCTCGCGCAGCGCCGCCAGCTCCTCGACGCTCTTGCCGGCCAGGCTGGCCGGCGAGGCGTAGGCGCCGATGCGGGCCAGGCGGGGGAAAGCGTCGCCGAGAGCCTGCAAAATCTCCAGCAGCCCGGCCTGGGGGTAGATCAGGGCGTCGCCGTCGGCCAGGAAGATCCGCTGCACCAGCGACCGGTGGGCCGCCGGCACCTGGGCGATCTCGGCCAGAATCTCGGGGAGCGACCGGACGCGGAACGCTTTCCCCTTGTACATGCCACAGAAGGTGCAGCGGTTGCGGGAGCAGCCGAGGGTGATCTGGAAAATCAGGCTGTGCGCCTCACTGGGGGGGCGAAACAGTGGCGGTTGATAATCGAAGTAGCCAAACATCATTGTCCTTCCTTTTCTGCCTTCAACATAAACATTCCATGGCACCTCCCCCTGCGTCTCCTCCAGATCGTCGGGGTGCAGCACCGGCAGACCCATCGACGGCAGTCTCCGCCGTCAGCAGGCGCTCGGCCAGTTCGGCCAGCAGCCGCAGCCTGCGGTTGCGGCTCTGCAGCGCATCCCGGGCTCCTGCCAGAGCGGAGGACGCTGGAGGATCTTCTCTGGAAAGGCGAAGACCGCCCCCAATCGGAAGACGGCCTTTCCCTTCTTCGCGCCCTTCGCGTCTTCGCGTCTTCGCGTCTTCGCGTGAGACGGTTTAGCTGTTCGTTGCCTCGTTATGTCGTTGCCTAAGGCGATTTTTTACTGCCCGTTGGGTCAGCCGCTGTATCTCTGCCGCAGTGCCTCGTAGACTAGGACGGTGAGAGCCTGGGCGACGTTGAGAGAGTTGACCCGACCGTGCATCGGGATCTTCACCGCCAGATCGGCCCGCTCCAGCCATTGGCCGCTGAGCCCCTCCTTTTCGGTCCCGACGGCAAGGGCGATCCCCCCGCGCAGATCGGCCTGCCAATGCAGCTGGGTGGCGGCCGGAGTGGCGGCGACGGTGCGAACCCCTTGCCGTCTGAGCCAATCGAGGGTCTCTGGCGACCCCGCCTGCACCACCGGCACCTGAAAGACCGTCCCTTTGCTGGCCCGCACGACATTGGGGTTGAAAAGGTCGGTGCGCGGGTCGCAGACGATCACCGCCTCGACCCCGGCGGCGTCGGCCGAGCGCAGGATCGCGCCGAGATTTCCCGGTTTCTCCACCCCCTCCACCACCACCAGCAGCGGCGCCGGCCCGAGGTGCAGATCGGCCAGGGTCCGACGGGGGACCGGGGCCACCGCCAGCCAGCCGTCGGGGCTTTGCCGATAGGCGAGTTTTTCCATCACCGCCGGCGTCACTTCGAGGACGAAGACCCCGGCCTGGCGCATCGCCGCCAGCAGCTCCCCTTCCTGAGGCCGGGCCAGTTGCGGGGAAAAAAAGAGCTCCTGCGGCCGCACCCCGCACTCCCAGGCCAAGGCCACCTCCTCATACCCCTCGATCAGGAGCAGGCCGGCCTCCTCCCGCCCCCGGCGCTCGCGCAGCCGGACGGCAGCCTTGACCCGCGGGTTCTGCACGCTGGAAATGGCGATCGGCATCCTACCCCTCCAAGGCCCGCAGCCGCTGCCGGGCTTCGTCCAGCAGGTGGTCGCTTTGGGCGACGTCGATGGCCGCCAGCAGATACTGGGCGGCGGCGGCTCGCCCCCGAGGCAGATGGGTCGAGGCGATGCCGGCCCCCAGATAGGCGCGGTCGAGCTGCCGGTCGTTGGGGCGCTCGGCGATGAAATGGCGAAACAGACTGAGCGCCCCGTAGTAATCGCGCCGGTCAAGCAGATACTCGCCGATAGTCAGCAAGTCGGCGGAGGCGACCCGCTGCCGCTCCTCTTCGGCGAGAGCCAGATAGCGCAGGGTCGCCTGCCCGGTGTTCCCCGCCTGCAAACTGCGGGCGACCTGCGCCGCGCCATAGGCACGCACCTCTTCTTTTCCCTCTCCCGCCACCGGCTGGCGGCGGGAAAGGTGGCGCTCGCCGACGGCCAGCCCGAGGCCAGCGACAAACCCGCCGATGTGGGCGCCATGGGCC
>JACZKF010000346.1 GCA_014860175.1 Desulfuromonadales bacterium
TTGAGCGCCCCCTCGAGGGCGATCGGGTACTGGTTACCGCGGCCGAGATAGAGGAAATCCTGGGCCCCCATGAAGGTGCGGGCGATCTCCTCGGTGGCGGCATCGAGCTCCAGCGCCTCTTCCACCTTGCGCGGCAGCTGCACCAGATCGCCGACCAGCTCACGGCAGCTTTCGGCGGAAATGGTCCCGCGGGCCAACCCCAGGCGCAGGGCGAGCAGATACAGAGCGACCAGCTGGGTAGTGAAGGCTTTGGTCGAGGCGACGCCGATCTCCGGGCCGGCATGGGTGTAGATCACCCCGTCGCTCTCTCTGGCAATGGACGATTCGACCACATTGCAGATGGCGACCGCTTTCCCCTTTTTTCCCCGCGCCTCGCGCAAGGCGGCCAGGGTGTCGGCGGTTTCGCCGCTTTGGCTGATCAGCACCGTCAGCGTGCGGCTGGTGATGATCGGGTCGCGGTAGCGAAATTCGCTGGCGATATCGACCTCCACCGGCACCCGGGTCAGCTTCTCGAGGAGAAACTTGCCGACCAGCCCCGCGTGCCAGGAGGTGCCGCAGGCGACGATGAAGATCTCCTCGATGCCGCGAAAATCGTCGTCGGTGAAGTCCAACCCCTCCAGGTAGATGGTCCCTTCCTCCTCCATGATCCGCCCGGCCAGGGTATCGGCGATGGCCCGCGGCTGCTCGTAGATCTCCTTGAGCATGAAATGCTTGTACCCCCCCTTCTCGGCCATCAGGGGGCTCCAGGTGATGGTCTTGGTGCTCTTCTGCACCGGCTGGCCGGCCAGGGTCGTCACCTTGATGATTCCATTCTGGAAGACGACCACCTCACCATCTTCGAGAAAGATCATCTCCCGGGTATGGGAGAGCATGGCGGGGATATCCGAGGCGACGAAGAACTCTTCGTGCCCCCGGCCGACCACCAGGGGGGAGCCGAGCTTGGCGGCGATCATTTTCCCCGGCTCCTGCTCGCAGAGGATGGCTACCGCGTAGGCGCCGCGCACCTCGGCCAGGGCCCGGCGGACGGCCGCCTCGAAGTCGTTGGTGTTTTTGTAGTGATGTTCCACCAGGTGAGCGATGACCTCGGTGTCGGTCTCCGAACGGAAATTGTGGCCGACGCTGCGCAACCGCTCCTTGAGGGAGAGATAGTTTTCGATGATGCCATTGTGCACCACCACGATGCCACCGGCGTAGTGGGGGTGGGCGTTGGTCTCGGACGGGCGGCCATGGGTGGCCCAGCGGGTATGGCCGATGCCGCAGCTCCCCACCACCGGCCGCTGCTGCAGGACCTTCTCCAGGTTGATCAGCTTCCCCTGAGCTCGCCGGATCTCGATCTTTCCCTGGTGCAGGGTGGCGATTCCGGCCGAATCGTACCCCCGATATTCCAGTCGACGCAGCCCATCGAGAATGATGGGAGTCGCTTCCTGGCCACCGCTATAACCAACGATACCGCACATATAAACCTCGTGATGCGTTATGAGTGATTTAAACTTCGGGAGAATGCCGTTTAGAGTTACCAATCACCTATTACGGATCACGCTTTTTCTTCCGCCACCCCTCCTTGATCACCTGCGGCGTGCGGGCGAGGGCAAGGGAGTCGGGGGGGACATTTTTGGTGATGGTGGAGCCGGCGGCAATCAGACTGCCTCGGCCGATGCGCACCGGCGCGACGAACTGGGTGTCGCTGCCGACGAAGACATCATCTTCGATGATCGTCACATGCTTCTTGACGCCATCATAGTTGCAGGTGATGGTGCCGCAGCCGATATTGACGTTCTTGCCGATTTCGGTATCGCCAAGATAGGTCAGGTGGCTGGCCTGGGACCTCTCCCCGAGCGACGCTTTTTTGGTCTCGACGAAATTCCCCAGCTTGTTGTGGCCGGCCAGAACGGTCCCCGGCCGCAGATGGGCCATCGGGCCGATGGTGCAGTCGTTGCCGAGGCGCGACTCGGCCAGGACCGAGCCGGCCTTGAGATGCACCCGATCACCGATCTCACAATCAGTGACGATCACCCCCGGCTCGACGACGCAGTCGCGCCCCAAGCGGGTGCGGCCACGCAGATGGACCCCGGGATGAACCAGGGTATCGGCGCCGATCTCCACCCCCGGCTCGATGTAGGTGGCGGCCGGGTCGAGCAGCGTCACCCCGCCCCGCATCAGCTCTTCATTGGTGCGACGGCGCATAATGGCGTTGGCTTCGGCCAACTGCAGGCGGTCGTTGATCCCCATCGTCTCCTCGGCCTCGGCCGCCGGCAAAGCGGCCACCGTGCGACCGGCCGTGCGAGCCACCGCCACCACGTCGGTCAGATAATATTCCCCCTGGGCATTGTCGCGCCCAACCCGCCGCAGCGCTTCGAAGACGAAGGGGGCCTCGAAGGCGTAAATTCCCGTGTTGATCTCGCAGATGCTCTTCTGCGCCGCCGTGGCGTCCTTCTCTTCGACGATGCCGACCACCTGGTCGCCATCGCGGACTATGCGTCCGTAACCGGTGGGATCGTCCATCTCGGCGGTAAGGACGGTGACCGCCGCCCGCCGTTCGCCATGGCAGGCCAGCAGCCGCTCCAGGGTCTGCCGCCGCAGCAGTGGCACATCACCGCACAGCAGCAGCACGGTGCCGACAAAAGAGGCCAGGGACGTCTCGGCGCACAGCAGGGCGTGCCCGGTTCCAAGCTGCTCAGGCTGACGGACGAACAGCAGCTCACCACCGCCGAGAGCCCGCTCCGCCGCCTCGGCCCCGTGGCCGACCACCAGGGCGGCCGGGCGGCAACCGAGGTCGAGAGCCAGTTGCACCGGCCAGGCGGCCATCGGCCGGCCGGCGACGGGGTGGAGAACTTTCGGCAGGGCGGATTTCATCCGCGTCCCCTTGCCGGCAGCCAGGATCACTACGGCCAGATTCGTTGTGGTCATCTTTTCCGTTCCATTTGGGGGGGTGACAAGGATGTTCATTATACGTAAGGTGAACAGCGAGTCAAGAAACATGCCCTCCCCAACGCTGCGGGTCGGAAATAGCCTTTGCATTGCCCAGCATCCTCCCTTATCATGCTGTATCTTCAAATGCAGGCTTTACGGGACCTTATGCACGAGCGCAAAGGAATTGCCCAGGAACTGGCGGAGATCGAGCTGGAGATGAAGGAGCTCACCATCCGCTATGAGCAGTACTTCGCCGGGGTGGAGAAGCTCGAGCCGGTGAAGGACCGGACGCTGATGGCCAGCCGGCTGCGGCAATTTGCCAACCGGCGGATCGTACAGACCGATCTGCGCTTTCGTTATCAGAATCTGGCCACCCGCTTTCACAGCTATGCCGGTTATTGGGACCGGATCCTGCGCCTGATGGACGAAGGCCGCTATA
>JACZKF010000347.1 GCA_014860175.1 Desulfuromonadales bacterium
GCCTAATATTGATGCAATTTCTAACAGAAATAATTGTTTAGAAATATACTCAGTTCCTACTGACAAAATAAGTAAATACCAGCAAAAATGTACCATTAAAATTGCTCCGGTTCAGCGCTTCAATGTTTCATTGCCGATCGAGAACGCTTTGATAAATTGCTTGGTATTGTGCCGCCACAACAGGAAATGAATAACGCGCTACAGCATCTGCTCTCGCGAATTGCCTCATCTTTTTGAGGTGGCTTTCATCGGAAAGCGCCCACTGAATACCAGTTGCCAAGTCTTCTGTATCAAAAGCCTTGGCAAGCCATCCCGTTTTCTGGTGAGTAACAATATCCCGTAACCCACATGTATCGAATGCGATAACTGGTGTACCGCAAGTCAAAGACTCAACACCAGTGTTTGGTAAATTGTCTATTCGAGATGGGATCACCAATGCGTCTGCCGCGCTATAAAGCACACGAAGACTCAGGTCGTCATGGAGATGCCCAGTGTAGTATATCGGGAAACCAAGATCTGGCACTTCCTTCGGCCTACTCTGGCCGAAGATGATGATTTCCAACCTGGGTAACTGACCACGCAGATGGCCAAGTGCTGCGAGCAGCAAATCAAACCCCTTGTGATGTGCTTGGCCGCCGCTCATTGCGCCGAAAGCAATAATTTTTTTATCTGGAGGTATTCCCATCAACATACGTGCTTGTGTACGATCAACCGGCTGCCATACGTCTGTATCGATAGCGTTCGGAATTGTAATAACAGGCCAGCCATGCATCAATGAGCTTTGTCTCACGCAATCGGCCAGCCATCGACTTGGTGTTACAATTTGGAGAGGCTTCTTCCAAGCATTCCGCTTGCGGTTCCAGACCCAACGGTTCAAGTCAATACCTCTTTCATGGGCAGGTTTATTTACAGAGGTATAGCCGTCTTTCCAGCGGTTATCATATGAGACGTGTTCTGCACCACAGAAGGCCCACATATCGTGTAATGTCCATACGAGTGGTTTTTGAATTCGCCCAATATCTTCAACTGACATCATTTCGGCACATAACCAATGAAGATTCACGATATCAGCTACAGATTTATTAATTATTGCCGGCCATCGTGATGGAAGAGTAGATGTCGATATTTGTAAACTATGCTCTGACTTTGAAAATTTACGCACGAATGATGCAAACTGTGGCCGTATATTTGTGCCAATTTTGGAAAATGAACCATCAAGCCCAGAAACGGTCCAGTCACCAGAACTGGCTTTGACAACCTGCATCATGGAATCAATACCATTGGCTCGTAGGGCATGATGAAGTCTATAGGCGGCGCGGGCAGCACCACCTCCTGTAATATCACTAAAATTAAGGCATAAAACTTTCACTGCAAACCCACCCTTGACCCGCTTATTTATAAATTTAGCTTCTAGCCGCACCAATTATTGTATTTGTACTGAATAACCGCCAAGTTAATTATATCGTCTCCATATTGTTCCAACAAAACTGCCTGATAACAATCTTCTTGGTATTATGAATAAAACATTCAAGATTGGCCTGAAATCGAATTTATTGATCAAGATTTGCCTCAAGCCAAGACGAACACATTTTAAATAATCAAAACAGTTACATTGCAGTTTCAGTTCAGACGTTATTATAAGAAACTTAAGATAACCATAATCAACTCTATTAAGTTTAAGCTCTCCAGATTCGCAGAGAGAAAATATTTCACGAAGTGCAGCACAATAACTACGATCTAGATCATATCGGCTCGCCTTGGAGGATACGCCAATTCCTTCTCTGTATACAGGCCCTACAAAATCTACTATATATTGTTTTTCGATGTGTTGAGCAAGCATGATGTGTTGAACACGATCAGCCCAGTAACCAATATTATGCATATCTTCTGGGAAAGGTGGATATTTTTCAAAGAGCGCCCGACTCAAACATACGTGTCTCCAATACACCAAATCACGAAGTACGATACCGAGTGGCGAATATTGTCCAATAATTTTAGGATCGTTTTTTCTAACCCGTTCAGATCCATCTGAAGAATGCACAACATCATTAGGCAGAAAAATAAATTTTTCTGTATTTAAGTCAAGTTGCTTTTCATTTATGTATTTATTTGTATTTTCTAAAAAATGTGGTTTATACCAGTCATCTCCAGCAAGAAAATGTATCATGTCACCGGAGGCTTTCTTCACTAGATTGTTAAGATTAGCAAAAATACCCATATTTTTTTCATTCAGCACTAAGTTAATAATATCAGGGTATTTTTTCTTGTAGTTATCGAGTATCTCCCTGGTTCCATCGCTTGAGGCATCATCACCGATAATTATCTCGTATGGCTTAATCGTTTCGCACAGTAATGAATCGAGAGCAACTTCGATATACCGTTCTTGGTTGTAGCATATCATAAGAACTGTGTGTTTTACTTTAATGTTCATATTGCCTCGTCTCTACTTAATGCCAACCTTAGCCAATAAAGAATTAAGTGTTATCCCCGTTCTATCTGACAAACTATAAAAGCAGAAGTAACTACTACCAAATAAGAACAGAATATTTACAGTCCAAGCCAAATAAAATTGTGAAACATACGTGCAATTTAACATAAGCAAAACCATAACTATTACTGAGTATAACGTCAAACGAAGTGTATTTGAGTTCCAACTGCCGGTAGTTAGGTGGTGTACCGCACAAAGCATTGCAACTGTGTATGTCAGATAAAGAACCAGGAAGGCTACACCAGCACCAGGTAAACCCCACAATTGAATAAAAAGAAAAACCATACCCAAATGTAAAAAAGCAAAAAAAGTTTCTAGAATCAAGAAGAGCCGACCGGTCCCTTTTGCAACCAGTACATAGGAAAGAGGCCAAGCGTAAACACGACCGAGAATCCCTAAAATACACCAGCGCAAAATTGGCACCGCCGTCTCGAAGGTTGCGGCATAAAAGATCTCAATGATCAGCGGCGCAAAGATCATCATCGCCGCCAGACCCGGCAAGGCCAGCAAAATCGAAATCTGCGACTGTTCATTTACCATCCGGTGAACACTGGCATTATCGTTAGCAACTGCAGTCAATCGCGGATAGTAATCAGCCCCCATAGCGCCAAGGACAAAGCCGACGAGAATACCCGAGAGGCTGAACGCGGCCTGATAAATACCGACATCGGCCAGGTCGAACTGCCGCAGCATAACCACACGAATCAGATAATTCGACAAGGTCAGGGCCAGACCCGCCCCCATGAAACTTATCCCGAGCGAAAGCAACTGGCGTGCCTCGCCGGTACTGTCACGCCAGGGCAGCGTTATGGCCTTCACCGGCACGCGCCGGGCAAACCACCATGACGTCGCCAGTGCGGCCATGGAAGAAAGAATCAGGCTTGGGACAATCCCCGCTTCACCCCACAAATAAAAACAGGGAATACTGATCAGCGTGCCGTTGAGTGCACCAATGACGCTAATCCTGGCCAGATCGCCAATCCGGCGGGTGCCGTTAATGATGCACCCCTGTCCGGCGGCAATGGCCCCGGCCAGCAGGGTAATGCCGAGGACGGCGATGGTCCAGGCGTAATCGGTGTTTCCAAAGGTCAGGCGTGCCAACGGCACAGCAAAGACCACCATCACCAGCAAGCCCAGCCCGCCGGTCAGCCCGGCGGTGCGACGCAGGGTAATGACCGTACGTGCAACCCGTTCGTCATCGCCGCTGCCGACGGCCTCGGCCACTTGCCGAACGCCACTGCTACTTATCCCCATCCCGGTTATAGTCGTGATTAAGGCGGTGATCTGTGCGTACATGCCGAGAAGGCCAACACCGGTGGGACCAAGGAGAACAGCGACAAACTTGATCCGCACCATGCCGATAAGGATATTGAGAACCGAGGCTCCGCCGATCAGCGAGGTTGATTTGAGGATGCTGCGGTAACTGCCGCTTTCAGGTTTTGCTATGTTAGCTACATCCATGAGGCAAGACGGACTTTCTTTATGGCGTTGATGATGCTTGAAGACTCTGCTTCTGTCAGATGCGGCCCCATCGGCAGACTGAGTACTTCCCTGGCCATCCGCCCGGACATGGGGAAATCGCCATCGTTAAACTTGAGGCCAGCATAGGCGGGCTGCAAATGTGGCGGGACAGGATAATGGATCATGGTACCGACCCCAGCCTCGCCAAGGGCCTTGTGCAAGGCGTCGCGCTGGCCATGGCGGACCACAAAGAGGTGCCAGACCGGCTCGGCCCAGTCGGGAAAACTCGGCAGACTAAACTGGCCCTGACCTCTGAGCCCCTGCAGGTACTGTGCGGCGACCAACCGCCGCCGCTCATTCCACTCATCGAGCCGGCTCAGCTTTACCCGCAATAGCGCCGCCTGCAGTTCATCAAGGCGCGAATTGTAGCCGACGACCTCGTTGTGATACTTGATGCGCGAGCCGTAATTACGCAAAATGCGGATACGCTCCGCAAGCTCTGCATCGTTGGTGGTAACCGCCCCGCCGTCACCGATGGCGCCAAGGTTCTTGCCGGGGTAAAAACTGAAGCCGGCGGCATTGCCAAGCGAACCTGCCCTGCGCCCCTTGTAACGCCCCCCGTGGGCCTGGGCACAATCTTCGATCACCTTTATGCCGTGCTTTTGCGCCACGGCATTGATCGGGTCCATATCCGCTGGCTGCCCATAGAGATGCACGACAAGGATCGCCTTCGTCTTTGGCGTGACAACCTGCTCAATCAAAGCCGGGTCGAGATTGTAAGTCTGTTCGACAGGCTCGACCGGGACAGGGGTTGCACCAACATGAGTGACCGCAAGCCAGGTGGCAATATAGGTGTTAGCCGGCACGATGACCTCATCACCGGGCCCGATCTCCATTGCCCGCAGAATAAGGCTCAGCGCCTCCAGACCGTTGCCAACACCGATGCAGTGTTTGGTCTCGCAGTAGGCAGCGAACTCCTGCTCAAAAGCCTCCACTTCGCGACCAAGGATATACCAGCCCGACTCCATCACCCGTCTGTAGGCGGCGTCAAGCTCTTCTTTAAGTTCAACATAAGGAGCTTTGAGATCGAGGAATGGGACGGTCATTTGAGGCTCGCCAGGTCTGAGATGTAATCGCCGTAGTTGCGGTAGTAGTCAGCCTCGTCATACAGATTAGAGGCGAGCACCATACACACTGAACCGGAGGAGAAGTTGTCGAGTTCTCTCCAGATCATCGGGCAAACATAAAGCCCGTAATAAGAACGATTTAAGTGTATGCGCTTCTTCTCCTTTCCGTCATCCAGTACTACATCGAAACTGCCAGACATGGCTATGATCAGCTGATGCAGGGCCTTGTGGGCATGCCCACCACGCTCGGCTCCGCCGGGAACGTCATAGAGGTAATATACCCGTTGGATAGGGAAAGGTATGTGCTGACCACCTTCGACGAAGGTTAAGTTCCCGCGAGGGTCGCTTATCTTTGGGAGATCTATGAATTTACACTGCTCTAACGACATAAGATTTCGCCCCTATTCCTCTTCACGCCACTGGCAGATGATCTCCTCTGGGTAGCCGCGATAGAACCGTTTGTTCCAAGGATAGGCCCTGACTCGAATATCGTTTTTCATTCGTAACATAGATGCCTCGCCAACAATTTTTGCAGGCACCCCGGTGACCAACTTTTTATCTGGTACATTTATCCCGACTAAGCTTTGAGCGGCTACTAAAACATGTTTCCCAAGTTTAACACCCGGCAACAAAGTAGATTTCGCTGAAATAACTGTAAAGTCACCAACTTCTGCGCCGATAAAATTTATATTTTCACTTGGTGGATTTGGATCATTCGTTAATAGCACGTCAGGATACAGCCATACAAAATTCCCGATTTTGCTCTTTTGTCCGATATGAACCCCCCGATGAGTTCGTACATAGTCGCCAATTTCACAATGCCCTTGAATGTCAGATGCCGAACCAATTTGTAGGCCTTTTCCTGCATGGGTTAACTCCCGAGCACAAACGTGATGGCCGGTAACTAAACAGTCCCCAAAAGAGGAGCTCTCATAAAAAACGGAATGAGAGCGGATGAGACTATTGTCACCAATGTAGAGAGGTGAACCATCTCCAAGTCGGGTGGAGATGCCAATCTCACAGTGAGAGCCAATCACCACATTCCGGCCAAGAACAACATTATCGTGAATTATAGTATACGGGCCAATGTTACACTCTTCGCCTATTCGAGCCTTGGGCGAAATAAGTACTGTTGGGTGAATTGAAGTCATGCGGTACTCCCTCCATCTACGGTAACGGTGGTGCCGGTAATCATCTGTGCATCCGGGCCAAGGAGGAAGGCAACTGTACCTGCTACATCGTTGACCGTCGGAAAGGCACGGAAGGGGCTGCGCCTGCGTATTGATTCGAGTTTCTCACCTTGCAGGCCAGCGGTCATTTCAGTCTCCATATATCCAGGGCAGACACAATTAACGGTGATCCCAACCTTGCCGAGTTCCCGCGATAGTGATTTGGCAAATCCGACCAACCCTGCCTTTGTAGCGCCGTAGACGGAGAGGCCACTGTAGCCGTTTTCGGCCATGATCGAAGAAACTTGGACGATCCGACCGACCCTGCTGATGAGCATAGTGCGGGAAAGATACTTGGTAAGCAAGATCGGAGCCTGGAGATTGACCTGCAACATCGTGGCGATATCCCGCTCGTGCTGAGTGGCGAGAACCCCGTCAAAGCCGAGAGCAGCGTTGTTCACCAGGCCGTAGATCGTCTTTTCTTCCCGACTGATCGACTGGCAGAGGGCGTAGATGGCGGACGTTTCGGCCAGATCGAAGGAAATGAAGCGAAAGTTCTGATTTCAAAGAGCAACAATTTCAGCAGTCTCGGTCCGAGCGATACCGATAACCCGGTAACCGTCGCGCAACAGGCGCTGAGTGATGGCGAGGCCTAGTCCGCGGTTAGCCCCGGTTACAACAACGGTTTTCATTGTTCACACCCTCCTAATTTTGCCGTTGGCCGAGGTGGCTAACGCTTCAACAAAAGCAATGATCGCCGGGACTTGAAAGGGCTGGAGTCGAGCCCGGCAATGGGCGGTCAGTTCACGGCGCAGGTCGTCGGATGGTGTGCAACCCGGTTTGGCGACAATCTCGGCCTTGACCAAGTTTCCCATGAGGGGACTACGAAGGGCGGAGACGGCAACTAGTGCCACGGCAGAATGCTGCAAAAGGACGTTTTCAACCGCCTCAGGCATAACCTTGTTGCCACCGACGTTGATCGACCCGTTCAGCCTACCGAGAAAATACGCCCGATTCCCCTTTACTTCGACATGATCGCCGGTGCAAAAAAGCGACTCCCCTCTCCGGAAACAGAGTTCTCCATTCCGCGGATCGAGAGTCAACCCGGTGGATGGATCATTGAGCCATGCCGCCGGAAACCCGGCATGCCCGTCCGAGACCGAAAATCCGACCCCGAACTCGGTCGATGCGTACACATGGGTCAGGCGCACACCGGGGAAAGCGGCGGCTAGGGCGTCGAGCGTGGCTTGAGTGGCAATTTCTCCGCCGAGCGTGATTTGAGTCAGGGGGAGGCTTTCAAGAGCACCGGTCATCAGCAACTTGCGCCACAGGGTGGGAGTGGCGGATAGAGCATTGACCCTGTTCCTTGCAAAGAGTTCGATCTGCCCATGCAAGGGTATATCGACGCCATCAGGTATGACTAAGATGCCTCCCCCGAGCAGCGACTGCAGATAGACCTGGAGCCCAGCGAAGCGAGGGATTTCGTAAAGAAGCCCCCACCGGTTGACCCGCCCGGGGCTAACCGGCCTGACAGACCGGCTTAGCGAGGCAGTGGTGTGGCTGATCAGCTTCGGTGCCCCAGTCGTACCTGATGTCGGCAGAAGCCAGGCAGTCTCAGCATGACGCTGCGGCGGCATGCCGGCATCTTGCATGAACCGGATCGCATCCGGCCACATGTCGCCCTGGTCAGTCAACACCAGTGTTGTGCCGCTCGACTCGATAAAGCAGGGGGTGGTGGCGGCATCCAGATCAGCCGGGAGCAGAAGCATTTGCTCACAGATCCCGTCGAGTAGCAGGATGGCCTCGGCAAGTAACGGCATCGAGCGGAAAGCCAGTGCGACCCGCTTGCCGGTTAACAGTTGTAGCAGCCTGCCATGACGTAGCTCGAAATCCGCGAGCCACTCAACATGCAAAGCCCTGTCCTCCGTGATGAAGAGCTGGTCGGATTGATCTCGCCTGATTACTTGCTGTAGCAGGGACATTGTCAGGTACGAGGGGCGAAGCGGTTATAGATTTCCACGAACTCACCAAAAGTCGTCGGGTAGACCGGCGTATCCATCAAAACGAATGGGTCGTAGCCGAGCTCCTGCTCAAGGCGGGCCACGAGGATAGCAAAACCAAGCGAGTCGAGGCCGCTCTGAAGAAGTACGGTGCTCTCCTCGATCGAACTGACAAGAGGGCAGCCTGTCAATTGACCAACTTCATAAAAGAGTTTTTCTATTATCTGTCTAGACATGGGCATTCCTTTTTGGTGACTTATTTTCAGGGTCACCCCGTCAGGCTTGCAAAGCTCTTCTGCCCTCGGGGATGAACTCTTCCAAATTGCGAAAGAATGGGTTGCGCGACAACGTTGGGTCGGCTTTAAAAATTAATGACCTTTTGCAGGTATTCGAAATAATCGCCCTTCATTCCCCTGATCTGCTCGTCCAACTGCTCACGGCTGATCCAGCCATACTTGAAGGCGATCTCTTCCGGGCAGGCGATTTTGAGGCTGGTGCGCTTCTCCACCGCCTTGACGAAATCGGTCGCTTCGCTCATGGCTTCGTGGGTGCCGGTATCGAGCCAAGCAAAGCCTCGGCTGAGAGTCTGAAGTTTGAGCTGCTGCCATTCCAGATACTGCTGATTGACGCTGGTAATTTCCAGTTCGCCCCGCGCCGACGGCTTGACGCTTTTTGCCACCCCGATCACGCTGTTTGGGTAAAAATAGAGGCCGACCACAGCGTTGTTGCTTTTCGGACTCTGCGGCTTCTCTTCGATGCTGAGCACATTGCCCTGCTTGTCGATCTCGGCGATCCCGTAGCGGTGCGGGTCGTCGACGTAGTAGCCAAAGATGACGGCCTTCCCCTCTTCCTTCACCGTCTGCACGCTTTGCACCAGCAGTTTCTGGAAGCCGGCTCCGTAAAAGATATTGTCCCCAAGCACGAGACAGGCATCGTCCCCGCCGATAAAATCCTCGCCGATAATGAAATCTTGGGCTAAGCCGTCAGGCGACGGCTGCTCAGCGTAGCTTAGATTGAGGCCCAATTGGCTGCCATCACCGAATAGTCTTTTGAAGTTCGGCAGGTCGTGGGGCGTGGAGATGATCAGAATCTCTCGAATGCCGGCCAGCATCAGCACCGACAGAGGATAGTAGATCATCGGCTTGTCATACACCGGCAGAAGCTGCTTGGAAACCACCTGCGTAATCGGATGCAGACGGGTGCCAGATCCGCCGGCAAGAATGATACCTTTCATCGTGATGCCACCTCCCTTAGTGCATTCGCGCCAAGCCGCTCACGCTGATAACTGCCATCCTGAACCCGACGACACCATTCCAAGTTATCCAGGTACCACTGAACGGTCCTACGGATTCCGGATTCAAAAGTCTCTTCCGGCTGCCATCCGAGTTGGCGCTGAATTTTGGATGCGTCGATCGCATAGCGCAGATCGTGGCCGGGCCGATCCTGGACAAAGGCTATAAGCCCCTTGAAGCCTTGGGAATTCCCCTTACTGCGCGAATGGGGACTGCCTGGCGCCAACTCTTCCAGCAGCTCGCAAATGGTGTGAACCACCTCGATATTCTGTTTTTCATTGTGGCCACCGATATTGTACGTCTCCCCGATCATGCCCCTGGTAACCACCAGGTACAGCGCCCGGGCATGATCATCGACATAAAGCCAGTCGCGCACCTGGTTGCCTTTGCCGTAGATCGGCAGCGGCTTGCCTTCCAAGGCATTGAGGATCATCAGCGGGATGAGCTTTTCCGGGAAGTGGTATGGGCCGTAATTATTGGAACAGTTGGTGATCAGCGTCGGCAGGCCGAACGTTCTGCGCCAAGCGCGCACCAGATGGTCGGAGCTCGCCTTACTGGCACTGTAGGGGGAACTCGGCGCATAGGGAGTCTGTTCGGTAAACAGATCCTCGGGCCCTTCCAGGTCGCCGTACACTTCGTCGGTCGAGATATGGTGGAAGCGGAAAGCAGCTTTATGGGAATCATCCAGCTTCTGCCAGTAACTGCGGGCGACTTCCAGCAGGGTATAGGTGCCGACCATATTGGTCCGGATAAAATCGTCCGGCCCATCGATGGAGCGATCAACATGGCTTTCCGCAGCCAGGTGCATGACGGCATCGGGACGTTGATCAGCAAATACCCGCGCCATTTCTGCGCGGTCACA
Source organism: Desulfuromonadales bacterium (assembly GCA_014860175.1). Taxonomy (GTDB): domain Bacteria; phylum Desulfobacterota; class Desulfuromonadia; order Desulfuromonadales; family JACZKF01; genus JACZKF01. The sequence goes on from JACZKF010000347.1 coordinate 10,400, forward strand.
AATATCCACCTGCTCAAAGGCATACCGATCATTGTCACTAACGTCGGCCAAAGACTCCAGGTTGCCGGCATAGGTGAGCTTGTCGACGTTAACGACAGAATCGGTGGTATTTTGAATGATATAGCGAATAACGGCAGAGCCGATAAAACCAGCACCACCAGTGACCAGAATTTTCATTGCGCTTTAACTCCGTTCGGCGCCTTCGGGGTTGCCTGAGAGGTCACAGAGAAGTTCTAAACCAAAAGATCATGCCTTGCTTCTCTCTGTGTTCTCTGTGTTCTCTGTGTCTCTGTGGTGAAAGCTTGCCGAATTAGCCTTTCCGCTTTTCTTTCCCGTCACCCTCTCCATAACCATATCCATATCCATAAGCGTATTTACCGTAACGCCCATAATATCCGTAATAGTCCACCCCTTTATTCGTCTTGTCATTCAACACCAGCCCAGCAATCGGCGTCGGCGTGGTCCGCAGGATTTCCAGGGTCCGCTGCGCCGCTTTGGTGCTGACTCCACCCACCTGCAGCACGACAATCGTCCGGTCGGCCAGCGGCGTCAGGACGGCGGCGTCGGTGACGGCGAGGGCGGGGGGGGCGTCGAGGAGGATCAGGTCGTAATCGGTGCGCAGTTTCTCGATCAGCTCGCGCATGGCGGTGGAGCCGAGGAGTTCGGCCGGGTTGGGGGGGACGGTGCCGGCGCTGATGAAGTCGAGGTTGAAGATGCCGGTGGCGTGGACCGCCGCGGCGATGGTCGCGTCGCCAATCAGATGATCGGTGAGCCCCGGGCTGTTGTTGGTGTTGAACATCTCGTGCAGGGTCGGCTTGCGCAGGTCACAGCCGACCAGCAGCACCCGGGAGCCGGTCTGGGCCATGGTCACCGCCAGGTTGGCCGAGATGGTCGTCTTCCCCTCCCCCGGCACGGTACTGGTCACCAGCAGCACCTGGCTCTTCTTGCCGGAGCCGGCGAAGTGCAAGGCGGTACGCAGGGCGCGAAAAGCCTCGGCCGGGGCCGAGCGCGGCTCGAGATGGGCGATGAGCGTCCGCTCCGGCGGCACCGCCCCTTCCTCCCGCAGCTTGCGGCTGTCGTCCTGGCGGCCGATATAGGGGATGAGGGCCAGAGTCGGCACGCCGAGGAGGCGCTTGGCGCTGTCGGAGTCTTTGATGGTGTCGTCGAGGTACTCGCGGAAAAAAGCGATGCCGACGGCGGCCATGGCGCCGACGATCAGGCCGAGGAGGAGGTTTTTCTTCTTCTGCGGCTTGATCGGCTTATCAGGGACGATGGCCGGGTCGATGATGTTGATGTTGCTGATGGTGGAGGCCTGGGCGATGCGCGCCTCCTCGTGCTTCTGCAGCAGGAAGATGTAGATGTCGGCGTTGACCGAAGCGCGGCGGGTGAGGCGGGCCAGCTCCAGTTCGGCGCCGGGGAGCTTTTTCAGCTCGGCCTCGTAGCGGGCGAAATCCCCCTGCAGGGTGCGGGTGCTGCTCGCCAGCCCCTGGAGGATCGTCTGGTAGGTGCTCAGCAGCCGCCCCTGGGTTTCGGAGATCCGGTCGCTGAGGGTCTGTACCGCCGGGTGGGCGGCGGAGAACTCGACCAGCAGCCCGCGTCGCTCGATCTCCAGCTGGGCCATGCTCTGGGCCAGGGAAGCGACCACCGGCTCGTCGAGGAGGATGGCCGGGGCGTAGCTGTCCTGGCGGCCGATGGCCCCCTGGAGGGCGTCGACGGCGAACTCGGCCTGCTTGCGGCGCAAGGTGACGGCCGCCAGCCCCTTCTCCGTCTCCGACAGGCGCTCGATCAACCCCTCCGCCTCGCTGTCGAGCTTGACCACGCCGGTGGTGGTCTTGTAGTTCTCCAGCTCGTCCTCGGCGCCGTTGAGGGTGGCGCGCACCTGCTCGAGTTGCTGCGCGATGAACTCGACGGAACGGCTCGCCTCCTGGGTCTTGAGGGTGACGCTGCGCTCCAGGTAGACCTGGGCCAGGGTGTTGATCACCTCGGCGGCCCGGCGCGGGTCGGAGTGCTGGTAGGAGAGCTTGATGATGTTGGTCCCCTTCCCCACCTCCGTCGCCCGCACGCCGTTCCGAAGCCCGGCGGCGACGTTGTTGAAGGGGGCGAGGGAGAGACGGAAGCTTTCGCCGGCTTTCCCCTGCAGCTCATCGAGCAGGAGGGTGAAGCCGTCGCCGCGGGCCAGGGCGCCGCTCATCCCGGAGGCGACGGTGGCGCCGCCGCTGTCGGCCGCCACTTCGTACCCGCCCCCCCCCGTCAGCCGGACCCGGTAGACCGGCTGCTCGGCTAGGGTGGTGAATTCGCGCAGGCGAAAGGTCGAGCCGTTGGAGCGCTTGTCGACCACCCAGTTCAGATGCAGCCGCCGCACCGTCTCTTCGGCGTTGGTGCGCGACTTGAGGATCTCGATCTCCGTCTGCACCGGGTTGTCCCGCGACAGGCCGAGCTCGCCAAGAAAGTTCCCCCCCTTGACCTTGTCATCCTTCACATGCAGCGTCGCCGTCGCCTCATACACCGGCTGCGCCGTCAAGGTGTACCCCGTCACCCCGATCACCACCGCCGCAAACACCGCCAGGGCGATCTTGCGCCGACGGTAGAGGACGTTGATGTAGTCGGAGAGGTGGACTTCCTCAGGTTGGAGGTTTCCTTGGTGCGCCGGCTGGTCGAATTGCTGCATGAAAAATCTTCCTTAACAATGCATTTCACGCGAAGGCGTGAAGGACGCGAAATCTAAGTAATTAGCCACGAATGCACACGAATACACACTAATGGAGATCTAAGAACGGATTCACCGCCCGTTCGCTGCGCGCACTCAAGACGCAAAGGACGCAAAGGAAACCAAATATAAGCATCAAGACAAGGATCTAGGAATTTGTTTAGATCCTTTGCGTCCTTTGCGTCTTTGCGGTGAGATTGCCCCTGGTTTTATCTGCGTTCATCTGCGTTCATCTGCGGCTAAATAGCCTTTGATCTTCAACTCAAAACTCAAAACTCAAAACTCAAAACTGCCCTTAATCTTCGTCCGTCAAAAACTTGATCTGCACAAAGGGCTGCAAAATCGCGCTGAGCGCCTGGAGCGACGGGAGGATTTCCTGGATGGCCTGGTTCCAGTTGCCGACGGCGCTGCGGGGGACGTAGATGATGTCCCCTTCGAGGAGCGGGTACGGCAGCGCCTCGCCTTTGAGGGGGCGGCGGGTGTCGACGACGATCAGCTCGCCGCGGGTGGCGCTGAGGGAGCGGATGATGCGCACGTACTCCAGGGAGCCGCGCACTTCGCCGAGGCCGGCGGCGGCCAGCGCCTGGGGGAGGTTGAGGCGGCCGTTGGGCATCGCCACCGGGCCGGGCTTGGTGACGGCGCCGAAGACGAAGACGTTCTGGTTGCGGTCGTCGGGGACGAAGATGGTGTCGCCGGCGCGCAGCCAGGTGTTCTGCCGCACCCCTCCCTCTTCGATCAGCTGGCTCAGGTCGACCGGCTGGGTCTTGCCGTCGCGCACCAGGCGGGCGCTGCGCAGGTTGGCGGCATCGGCCAGGCCGCCGCCGAGGGCGAGCCCCTGCAGCAGGGTCATCGGCCGGTCGAGATAGAAGGTGCCGGGGGAGCGGAACTGGCCGAGGAGGTAGACCGGCTGGCTGCGAAACTCCGCCACCTCGACCACCACCCAGCCGTTGGTGAGAAAGCGCCCGTAGAGGGAGCGCAGCTTCTCCTGCACCTCGCCGATGGTCAGCCCGCCGACCGCCACCGTGCCGACCAGCGGCAGGTGGATGTTGCCGATGCCGTCGACCCGGCTGCCGGTCACCTTGCCACCGCCGCCGGTGGTGACCGGGCTCCCCAGCTCGGGGCGGCCGCTGATGTTGATGAACAGCACGTCGCCGGGGCCGACCTGGTACTCGGG
>JACZKF010000348.1 GCA_014860175.1 Desulfuromonadales bacterium
GGCATCGAGTTCGTCGATGAAAATAATGCTGGGGGCATTTTTTTTGGCATTGCTGAACAGATCGCGCACCCGGCTGGCCCCGACCCCGACAAACATCTCGATGAACTGGGAGGCGGAGATGGAAAAGAACGGGACCCCCGCCTCACCGGCGACCGCCCGTGCCATCAAGGTCTTGCCGGTTCCGGGGGGGCCGACAAGCAGCACCCCGCGCGGCACCTTGCCGCCGATCTTGGCAAATTTCTTCGGATGCCGAAGAAATTCGACGATCTCCATCAGCTCCTGCTTGGCCTCTTCCAACCCGGCTACATCATCGAAAGTGACTTGGGAATTCTCCTTGGAATGGAGGCGGGCACCCGATTTGGCAAAATTGCCCATCATGCCGCCCCCCGGCCCCCCTCTTTTACGCATGCTGCGCAAGATGACAAACCAGATGCCGATGATCAGGACCCAGGGGAGCAGATAGATGAGCGCCGTGACCCAGGCCGAAGGCTCCTCTTCCGGCTCGACATTGACCACCACCGCCCGCTCCTCAAGCAGCTGCAGCAACCCGGGGTCTTCGATGGGTGGGAGGTTGGTATGGAACTTCTCCACCGGGCGCCCCGGAGGCGGGGCCCCCTCGGCAGGGGCGGGCATCGGTTGGCGGAATCGCCCCTCGACCTGGCTTTGCTGGAGGGTGATCTCCTCGATATTGTCCTGCCGCAGCTCTTCTTTGAAGCGGCTGTAGCTGATGGCGGCGGAAGGCTCCTGCGGTGGGGGGACCGAAGCGAGGTAGAAATAGTTGAAAATCAGGACCAGGAAGAGGATGAAGACGAGCTGTTTCCAAAGGTTTTTGCCCATGATCTCCTCAGAGTCGCGCCGGAATGAAATCCAATTCCAGCTTAGCAGGGGGGGAGCAAGGGTCAAGACGACGGGGACGATGACGGCATAGGCGCCCCCCCCTGAATTCCTCTACTCCCCCTGATTTTCGCTCCGGAACCACTTGTCGAACCAGGTCCGATGATCTTTTTCCGCCAAGGCCTGCAGGTCGCGGGGGCCAAGCCAGACGCCACCGCAGTCAGGGCATTTATCCAGAGGGACCCCCCGGAAGGTCATCGGCTGAAGCAGTTGCCCACATTTCGGACAGCGGTTGCGAGCCGCTTCCCGGGCCTGCTCGTCCCGAGCCGCCGCCTTGAGTTTTTCAAGCTGCTCCCTCTCCTGGCGCTGAATGTATTCATTCTCCAATGCCTTCTTCCGCTCATCCCAGATATCGGTCATGCTGCCCCCGCAAGTTCTTGAGTTTACTAAATTGTAAAGGAATCGGGGAGGTCATGCAACCGCCTGGTGCCGATTCTGGTGGTGCAGCAGATAATGACCGGCACCGAAGGAAGCCCCTTTGCCCAGATTCATCAGGGCACCGAGAGCGAGCAGCCAGAACAGATCGCCGAGCGCTTCCCCACGCAGCCACAAGGAGCCGGTCAGGCCCCCGAGCTCCTGATTCTCTTCTTCTCTGGCCAGACAGCGCCAATCCTGCCAGTGGAGATGGTTGTCGCTGGCCTGCACGGTGGCCGCCCGGGCCAGCAGCCACGGTGCTTCCCCGCCGGCATCGATGCCACAATGGGCCTGCAGCATCGAAGTCACCCGGCGCAGGATGAAGGGGAAAAGGCGAGCAAAGGAGGCCCGGAACAGGGGGCGGCCGGCGCTCAGCAGGCGAGCCGGCTGGCAAAATTCCAGGCGCAGGCAGTCGCTGACCGGGAGGTTCGTCTCCAGATACCAGCCGGCCTCCAGGGACGGCGGCGCCAGGCCTCCCAGTTTTGCCCCGGCTCCCCATAATGGGCGGCGGGCGCCAGACCCGTCGGCGGCCTCGATGCCAATCAGTTCGAAGCGCCCCTCCCCTTGATGTACCCCCCTGGGGCCGAGAGCTTGCATGACCTGGGCGAAATCCCCCAGGCGCTGGCGCCCCTCGCCCCAGAAGGTGGCGGCGACTTCGAGCACGTCGCCGGCTTCCAGCCTCTGCGGCAAGCGGTCAGGCCATTGCAGGACGAACGGGGGACCCGGCAGTTGAACCTGTCGGCGGGCCACCGGATCGGTGGGTGGAGGCGGATCGAACAGGGGGGCAAAGCGGTCCGGGGCAAGGAGTTGCCGCCCGGCCTGGCGCAACTCGCGCCGCAGGCGCAACAGGGCTTCGGAGCGGGCCAGGTACGGCTCCTGCAACTCGAGCAGAAAATTCAGGCGGGAGAACTCCACCCCCCGCAACCGGGAAGGAATATCAATAAACATGGTGCCCATTATAACCTGCCCCATCCGCGGCGGACCATTAAAAAGCTGAGTTGCGTTCCGCCGTCGCCTCTGCTAGAGTCGCCGCCAGAAAGGATTCCCGATGACTGACACCCCCCCCTTCCATTTTGAGCTTCTCGGCACCGACCGCACGACTGCGGCCCGCCGCGGCCGTCTGCATACGCCGCACGGCAGCATCGAAACTCCCATTTTCATGCCGGTGGGAACGCATGCCGCGCTCAAGGCGATGACCCCGGCCCAAGTGGCCGAGACCGGCGCCCAGATCATCTTGTCCAACACCTATCATCTGCACCTGCGCCCCGGGGAAGGGATCATCGAGAAAGCCGGCGGGCTGCATCGATTCATGAACTGGGATCGGCCGATCCTTACCGACAGCGGCGGCTTCCAGGTCTTCTCGTTGCCGCAGAAGCGGATCGGCGAAGACGGGGTCCATTTCCGGCACGAGATCACCAAAGAAGAGATCTTCCTCGGCCCCAAGGAAGCGGTCGCCATCCAGGAAGCGCTGGGGGCCGACATCATCATGGCCTTTGACGAATGCATCCCCTACCCGGCGACCCACGACTACGCGGCCAAATCGGTGCGCAAGACGCTGCGCTGGGCGGAAGCCTGTCTTCAGCATCACCGCCGCCCCGACCAGGCGCTGTTCGCCATTGTCCAGGGGAGTGTCTATGACGACCTGCGGCGCGATTGCGCCCGCCAGCTCACGGCCCTCGATTTCCCCGGCTACGCGGTCGGCGGCGTCTCCGTCGGCGAAGGTCTGGAGCTGCTGAAAAAAGTGGTCGATTTCACCGCCCCTTTTCTCCCCGAGAACAAGCCGCGCTACCTGATGGGGGTGGGGCTGCCGGAAGATATCCTGGAGAGCGTCGAGCGCGGGATGGACATGTTCGACTGCGTCATCCCTACCCGCTATGCCCGCAGTGCCACCTTGTTCACCCGGCGGGGGAAACTGCGCCTGACCCACCGGCGCTACCGGCGCGACTTCTTTCCCGTCGACCCGGGGTGCGACTGCTACACCTGCGGCAACTTTACCCGCGCCTATCTGCACCACCTCTATGCCGCCAACGAGATCCTGTCGGCGATTTTGGGGGCGATCCACAATGTTCATTTTTATCTGAAGATGATGGAAGAGGTCCGACAGGCGGTGGAAATAGGCGAATTCCGCGCCTACAAAGAGGATTTCCTGAAGGAATACGGCTTCTTCGGCGGTGGCGAGGATGCGGCCGACGGCTGATCCCTCACCAGGTCACCTCGATCTGGAGCTGGCCCGCCGGCTGCAGCGTGGGCTGACCGCGGGGGGAGAGGAGCTGTTTCAGCTGCTCCACGACCCGGCGCCGGAGGTGGCGCGCTCACTGCTGAAAAATCCGGCCCTGACCGAAGAGCATCTGCTGGTCCTGCTGCGGCGGCGGGACCTCCCCGAGGAGCTGCTCAAAGCCGTCTACCAGCGCCAGGGGAGCCGGCAGAGTCATCGGCTGCTGCTGGCCCTGGCGAAGAATCCCGCCACTCCCGCGGCGATCAACCTTTCCATTCTTCCCCTCCTGCACCTGTTCGAGCTGCTCGACCTGTGCACCCTCCCCGGGACGACCCCCGACCAGCGTTTTGCCGCCGAGCGGCAGATCGTGACCCGGCTGCCGACCATCCC
>JACZKF010000349.1 GCA_014860175.1 Desulfuromonadales bacterium
CAGGGAGAAGGTGGCCGGAGGCCGGATGAGGGGGAACCATCAATACTCTTCCAGAATCTCATAGGTCGTCGTCCGCCGCGCCGGGATGAAGCCGGCGCCGCGGGCGAGCTCGATGATCTCGGCGGTCGACAGCCGGAAGGAGCAGCCTGCGGCGGCGACCACATTCTCCTCGAGCATGGTGCCGCCCAGATCGTTGGCGCCGAAAAAGAGCGCCACCTGCGCCATCATCGCCCCCTGGGTGACCCAGCTGGCCTGAATGTTGGCGATGTTGTCGAGCACCAGGCGCCCCAAAGCGAGGACTTTCAGATACTCGACCCCGCTGGCCGTCTCGCCGCCGAGCTCGGTGTTGGCCGGCTGGAAGGTCCAGGGGATAAACGCGGTGAAGCCGCCGGTGCGGGCCTGGATCTCCCGCAGCCGGAACAGGTGCTCGACCAGATCCTCCGGCCGCTCGCGGGAGCCGAACATCATTGTCGCCGTGGTCGGCATCCCCAGTTCGTGCGCCGCCTCCATCACCGCCGCCCACTGACGCCAGCCGATTTTGTTGGGGGAAATCTCCTGGCGCACCTCATCCACCAGCACCTCCGCCCCGCCGCCGGGGACCGAAGCCAGGCCGGCCGCCTGCAGCCGGGCCAGGCAATCGGCCATCCCCAAGCCGGAGAGTTCGGCCACGTGGGTGATCTCCGCCGGCGACAGCGAGTGGATGCGCACCATCGGAAACTCTTCCCGAAGGCGGCGGAAGATCGCCTCGAACCAGTCGATGCGCAGTTGCGGGTGCAGCCCCCCCTGCATCAGCAGCTGGGTGCCGCCATGGTCAGCCAACTCCCTGACCTTGGCGACGATCTCTTCTTCGCTGAGCAGGTAGGCATCGGGCGCCTCGACGGTGCGGTAAAAGGCGCAGAAGCGGCATTGGGAGAGGCAGACGTTGGTGTAGTTGACGTTGCGGTCGACCACGAACGTCACCCGCCGGTGCGGGTGCAGCCGGCGCCGGACGCCATCGGCCAGCTGCCCCACCGTCAGCAGGTCGGCTTCGGTGAGGAGATAGAGCGCCTCTGGCCGATCAAGCGGCCGGGCGGACTCGATTTTAATTTTTATTCTGTCTAGCACAGCAAAAAACCTTTACTCACGCCCGTTCGCTACGCTCACTCAAGACGCCAAGACGCAAAAGAAAGGCGGATCAACTTGAGAGATTTCTTTGCGTTCTTTGCGTCTTGCGTGAGATCGCCTTGCGATCAGTAGGTCTTCAGTTCGTTATAAAGCGTGTCCCGTTCCACCGGCAGCTTCCCCGCCTTCCGGATTAGAGCGCAGAGCTGCTCTTTGGAGAGGGCCTGGGGGGAGTCGGCGCCGGCCTCGTGGCCGATCTTCTCCTCGACCACCGTGCCGTCGAGATCGTTGACCCCGAAGGCGAGGGAGACCTGGGCGATCTTCAGCCCCAGCATCACCCAGTAGGCCTTGATGTGACGGAAGTTGTCGAGGTAGATGCGGGAGATCGCCAGGGTCTTGAGGGCGTCGAGACCGCCAACCCCTTTGGCCCCAGGCACCCGGGTGTTGTCCGGCTGGAAGGGGAGCGGGATGAAGGCCTGAAAGCCGCCGGTGCGATCCTGCAAGGCCCGCAGGCGAGCCAGATGATCGACCCGATCGGCATGCTCTTCGAGGTGACCGAAGAGCATGGTCGCATTGGTCCTCACCCCCTGGCGGTGCGCGGTTTCGATGATCTCCAGCCAGCGCTCGCCGGTGATCTTCTCCGGGCAGATCCGCTGCCGCACCTTTTCGCCGAGGATTTCGGCCCCCCCCCCGGCATCGAGCCGAGCCCGGCGCGCTTCAGCTCGGCCAGCACTTCGCCCGGTGACAGCCCGGTGAGAGCGGAGAAATAATCGATTTCGACGGCCGTAAAGGCCTTGAGGTGCAGCTTCGGATTGTCGGCCCGCAAGGTGGCCAGCATCTCCAGGTAAAAATCGAAGGGGAGAGAGGGGTGCAGCCCGCCAACCATATGCAGTTCGGTCGCTCCGCCGGCGCTCGCCTCGGCGGCCTTGTGCAAAATTTCGTTGAGGGTCAGGGTGTAGCACCCCTCGTCCTCCACCCCGCGGCTGAAAGCGCAGAAAGTACAGCGGTTGACGCAGATATTGGTGTAGTTGATGTGCCGGTTGACGTTGAAGAAGACCCGGTCGTCATTTTGCCGCTGATTGGCCAGCGCCGCCAGTTCACCGATAGCCAGCAGGTCGGTCGAGGCGAACAGCTCGAGGGCTTCGGTCTCGGAAATCCGGGCTCCGCTCTCAACTTTACGGCGGAGGTGGTCGAAAAAAGGTGTCACTGCAAAGCCTCAAATTCAGCCCCAGATTTAAGTGGGGATCGAGTAGCCCCCTCCCCCTTGATGGGGGAGGGT
>JACZKF010000031.1 GCA_014860175.1 Desulfuromonadales bacterium
TCGTCGTCGACTACGAGGCGGCGGGCAGCGGCGACCTCGACTACACCTGGGGGGGCCGGGGGGCCGTCCGGCTGCTCGACCGGACCCTGGAGATCGGAGGGAGCATCATCCACGAGGGGGGAGCCGGCCGGGAGGCCGACCTCTACGGGCTTGACGCCCGCTGGAAGATCACCCCGACGACCGAATTGCGGGCGGAAGTGGCGACCAGCGAAAGCGAACTCGATGGCGCGAAGCAGGACGGCAGCGCCTGGCTGGCCGAACTGGGGCACCAGGGGCGCGACCTCGTCGGGCGTCTCTACTACCGGGAATTTGACGAGGGGTTCGGCCTCGGTCAGCAGCGGGGGCACCAGACGGCCACCCGCCAGTACGGCCTGGACGGCGCCTGGCGCCTGATGGACCAACTGCAGCTCGAGGGGACGGCCTATCGGCAGCTCAGCCTCGACACCGGCGCCGAGCGCGACGTCGCCGAGACGGCGCTGCGCTATATGGCCAAGCGCTACGAAACCCGCTTCGGACTGCGCCAGGCGAACGACGAGCTGGCGGATGGAACCGTGCAGCGCTCCACCCAGGCTCTGGTCGGCGCCAGCCTGCACGCCACCCGCAGGCTCACCCTCCGGGGGGCGCACGAGCAGGCGCTGGCCGGCAACGACGCCAGTCGCGACTTCCCGACCCGGACTCTGCTCGGCGCCGATTTCCGCCTGACCGAGAAGGTCACCGTTTTCGCCGAGCAGGAGATCACCCGGGGCGAGAACCGCGACACCGAAGGGACGCGGGCCGGGCTGAAGGCCGCCCCCTGGTCCGGCGGCGAACTGCACTCCAGTCTGGAGCGGCAGACGGGCGAGCACGGTCCGCGCATGTTCGCCCTCTACGGCCTGCGGCAGAGCTGGCAAATCAGCAAGCTGTGGAGCGTCGACGGCAGCCTCGACCGCAGCCAGACCGTCTCCCGCCCCGGCGATACCCCCCTGGATGAGGACACCCCGCCGGCCTCCGGCGACCGGGAGGATTTCACCGCCGTCTCGGTCGGCACCACCTACAGCCTCGAACAGTGGTCGTGGGCCAACCGGGTCGAATATCGCACCTCCGACTCGGAGGACCGGTGGGGAATTTTCACCGGCCTGGTCGGCCAGGTGCGCCCCGGCCTTGGCGCTTCGGCCCGCGCCCAACTCTTCCTGACCGACGGCCAGGCGAACGAACGGACCGACGGGGAGGTCCGCCTCGGTCTCGCCTACCGCCCCTTCGCCAGCCGCTGGATCGTCCTCGACCGTCTCGACTTCCTCTTCCATGAGGAAAAAAGCGAGTCGGTCGACCTCGCCAGCTGGCGCCTGGTCAACAACCTCAACGCCAACTACCGCCCCAACGGCCGCACCCAGATCTCCCTGCAGTACGGGGCCAAGTACGTGCGGGAGCGGATCGACGGCGAGCTCTACCATGGATTTACCGACCTGATCGGCATCGAGGGGCGCTACGACCTGACCAGCCTCTGGGATATCGGGGTGCGCGGCAGCGCCCTGCACTCCTGGAACAGCCACGCCCTCGACTACAGCACCGGCGCCTCGGTCGGCTACAACGTCGCCAAAAACGCCTGGCTGAGCCTCGGCTACAATCTCCTCGGCTTCCACGATCCGGACTTCTCCCGGGCCGACTTCACCGCCAAGGGGCCGTACATGCGCTTCCGCCTCAAGTTCGACCAGGACTCGGTGCGCGAGGCGCTGCGCTGGTTGTAGGCGTTCATCCCTCTTTACCTCCCCCGCCGATCCGGCTATTCTGCTCCGCATGATCCGTCTGATCGTCAATGCAGATGATTTGGGGGCTGGCGCCGCCACCGACCGGGGGATTCTGCACGCCTTCCGCCGGGGGATGGTCGGCAGCGCCTCGTTGCTGGCCAACGGCCCCTCCTTCGCCGAAGCGGCCCGGGCCGCCCTGGGCGAAGGAGTGCCGATCGGCGCCCACCTGAATCTGGCCGAAGGGGTCCCCCTGGCGGGGTCGATCCCTGGCCTGACCACCGCCTCCGGGGAGTTCCCCGGCAAGGAGGTCTGCCGGCAACGACTGGTGACTGGGAGGATCGCCCCCGGGGCGCTGGCGCGTGAACTGTCCGCCCAGCTGTCGCGGATCGTCGATGCCGGGCTCTCCCCCGACCACCTCGACACCCATCAGCACTGCGCCCTTTTTCCCGCCGTCACCGCGGCGCTGCTGCAGGTAGCGGGGGAGTTCGGCATTCCGGCGCTGCGACTGCCGGCGCCGGCCGAACCGATGGCGGACGATCCGGGCGGCGAACTCGGTCAGGAACTGCTCCTCTACCGTAGCCTGGCTCCTCCTTTCGACACCGCCGTCCGGCGCGCCGGCCTGGCCACCCCCGATGGGCTGTGGGGGATGGCGCTCCTCGATCGCCTCGACGAGCCGGCCTTGGAGCAACTGCTGCTGCGCTTGCCAACCGGCACCTGGGAGCTGATGGTCCACCCTGGCTACGCCGACCCGGGGCGCCCCTTCGCCACCGCCGCCCGCGAGCGGGAACTGGCCGCCCTCACCTCACCGCGCCTGCGCGGGCTGCTGACGGCACGGCAGATCACTTTGATCACCTTCCAGGAGCTGGCGTGCGCGTCCTGATCGTCACCCCCCACCAGCCGCGAGAAACCGGCAACCGGGTCACCGCCGAGCGCCACCACCGGGGACTGGAGAATCTCGGCCACCAGGTGACGATCGTGGAACCCGACACCGTTGCTTTCGCCCACGCCCTGACCAGCAGTTTCGATATCGCTCATCTGCTGCACGCCCATCGCGCCGGCGCCCCCTGGCTGGCGACCGGCTCTCCCCTCCCCTTCGCCGTCACTCTCACTGGCACCGACATCCACGGCGGTCTGGACGACCCGGCGGTCGGCCCGACCATCCGCGAGGTTATGCGGCAGGCGGCGGCCGTGATCACCCAGAACCGGCTGACCTATGCGGCGCTGCAAGATGAACCGGAGCTGCGGGATCGTCTCCGCTATCTCCCCCCGGGGATCGAACTCGGTACCCTCTC
>JACZKF010000350.1 GCA_014860175.1 Desulfuromonadales bacterium
ACCCTGATTACCTCGCTCTGTCTGTCGGCGGTGGCCACCAACACCCGGGTCGGCGTCGGCGGGGCCTATTTCATCATCTCGCGCAGTCTCGGCGTCGATATCGGCGCCGCCATCGGCTTCCCCCTCTTCTTCTCCCAGGCCCTCTCGGTCACCCTCTACGCCTTCGGTCTGGCCGAATCGCTGCGTATCGTCTGGCCCGAGGTTCCGATCCAGTTAACCGCCGTGGTGGTCATCGCCATGGTCGCCGCCCTGGCCTTTCGCGGCGCCGGGGTGGCGCTGCGCACCCAGATCCCGGTCATGGCCCTGATCGGGCTCTCCGTTGTCGCCCTGGCCTTCGGTGCTCTGACCGGCACGGCTCCGGCTTCGGCCCGGGCGATCGCCCCGGCCGAAGGGGCCAATTTCTGGCTCGTCTTCGCCGTTTTCTTCCCGGCGGTCACCGGCATCATGGCGGGGTTGAGCCTGTCGGGCGATCTGGCCGATCCACGAAAATCGATCCCCAAGGGGACGATCCTGGCCACCCTGACCGGGTTTGCCGTCTACCTCCTGGTGCCGCTTCTGCTTTTTCTCGGGAGCGATGCCGAAACGCTGCGCACCGAACCTCTCGTCTGGACCAAGATCGCCGTCTTCGGCCCCTGGCTGGTTCTTCCCGGCCTCTGGGGGGCCATTTTTTCCTCGGCGGTCGGCTCGATGCTGGCGGCACCACGCACTCTGCAGGCCTTGATGACCGATTTCATCCCGGCGAAGTTCCCGCTGGAGGCGCCCCATGGCGTGAACGGCAAACCCAGGGAGCCGATCGCCGGCCTCTTCGTCACCCTGTCCCTCGCCCTGGGAGCCGTCCTCCTCGGCAACCTGAATACCGTCGCCATGGTCGTCACCATGTTCTTTCTCACCGTCTACGGCATGATCAATCTGGTGGCGGCGCTGGAGAAGCTCTCGGGCAATCCGTCATGGCGCCCCCGGGTCGATGTCCCCTGGCCGGTCAGTCTGGCCGGAGCTCTCGGCTGCTTCGGGGCAATGACCTTGATCAATCTCCCGGCGACCATCGCCGCGCTTGCCACCGTTCTGGCTCTCTGGCTCCTATTGAAGCGGCGGGTGCGCAAGGAACATTGGGGGGATGTGCGCCGGGACGTCTACGAAGCGATCATCCGCTGGGCGCTGATCCGCCTCTCGGCCCGGCCGATGACGGCCCGCAACTGGCGCCCCCATGTGCTGGTCTTCGTCGGCAACGTCGAAAGGCGGCTCGATCTGGTGCGCTACGGCTCCTGGTTCTGCGAGGACCGGGGGATCGTCACCGTCTGCGAACTGGTGGAGGGGGACCTTCTGCGCCTCGATCTCGATATTCAGCACAGAAAGAAGGAGATCGAGGCAGTCCTCAGGCGCGAGGGGATTGTCGCCTTCGGCGAAGTCGACGTCGTGCAGAATGTGGAGCGGGGGATCGTCACCGTGGCCCAGGCGAGCGGCATCGCCGGGATCGAGAGCAACACCGTCCTCCTCGGTTGGCCCGACGAGTTCGAGCGGCAAGTCCGCTTCCTGCGCGTCATCCGCCGCCTCAAGCACCTGGGGATCTCGCTCATTCTGGGGCGGCTGCAGCCGCTTGCCTCGCTGCGGGAGGGGACTCTGCGCAGCGTTCATATCTGGTGGGGGGGATTGCAGCGCAACGGCGACCTGATGCTCCTCCTCTCGTTTTTGCTGACCCGTAATACCGAATGGCGCGGCTCCCGGGTGCGGATTCTCAGCCTCGCCTCCAGTCAGATCATGAAGGAGACGACCGAGCGGTTTCTGCGGGAGTTGATGCCGGAGATCCGCATCGAGGCCGAGATCGAGGTCATGATCAAACCCGA
This sequence comes from Desulfuromonadales bacterium, assembly GCA_014860175.1. Taxonomy (GTDB): domain Bacteria; phylum Desulfobacterota; class Desulfuromonadia; order Desulfuromonadales; family JACZKF01; genus JACZKF01. The sequence continues at coordinate 1,842 of JACZKF010000350.1, forward strand.
AGGAGAGAGCGTCAGGGAGGTCATTTTGCGCAAGAGCCGCGCCGCCGACCTGGTCATGCTCGGCCTGGCGACGCCGGAAGAGGGGGACGAAGAGCATCACGCCCGCCGCCTGGCCGAGCTCACCGAGGGGCTGCCGACCTGCTTCCTGGTCCACAACGGCTCCCTGTTCATCGGCGAGCTGGTCTCCGGCTGAGCGGCCTGCCGCCATCCCCATCCCTTTTTTCATTCTGGTTATCCACATGCCTCCAGTTGGTCACCACCCGCTCGCTTCGCTCGCTAGAGAACACCGAGAGCATAGAGAAACTCTATTGATCTGAAGAATTCCTCTGTGTCCTCGGTGTCCTCTGTGGTGAAAAGCTTCTGAACCTGGAAAGTGCGCAGCTTGAGCGAAGTGAATATCCAGATTTTTCATTTGCCTCTTCAATTTACCCACTGCTAAAGTCCAACCATCTTCTTTTCGGGGGTCGAGCGCCATGTCGAGCACTTTTGGCACCTTGTTCAAAGTCACCACTTTCGGCGAGTCGCACTGCCCCGGGGTCGGCGCCGTGGTCGACGGCTGCCCGCCGGGGCTGGAACTGCGGCCGGAGGATATTCAGCGGCAGCTCGACCGGCGCCGGCCGGGGCAGAGCAAAATGGCGACCGACCGCCAGGAGGCCGACCAGGTGTCGATTCTCTCCGGAATCGAGTTCGACCGCACCCTGGGGACGCCGATCGCCCTGCTGGTCGCCAACAAGGACCAGCGCCCAGGCGACTACGGGGAGATGGCGCGGGTGCCGCGCCCGTCCCACGCCGACTACACCTACGAGATGAAATACGGCCTGCGGGCCGCCAGCGGCGGCGGTCGGGCGAGCGCCCGGGAGACCATCGGCCGGGTGGCGGCCGGCGCCATCGCCGAGCTCTGGCTGCGCCAGCAGTTCGGCATCGAGATCGTCGCCTGGGTGAGCGCCGTGGGGGGGATCGAGGCGGGAGAGGTCGACAGCGACACGGTCAGCCGCGAGCAGGTCGACGCCAACCCGGTGC
>JACZKF010000351.1 GCA_014860175.1 Desulfuromonadales bacterium
CTGGGAGATGGCCGATTGGCTCGGGAGGGATCCGCCGCCGGCCAGTTCACCAATATTCTGCATGGTTTGAGCGGCGAACTCGATCATCTCCCCCAGATGCAGGGGATGGCCGGCAAATTCCGAATCAGCCGCAACGCCGTCGGCCATGGCTTCGAAGCGCTCGGGGCTAAGGAGCTGGCGCGAGGCACTGACCAGGTTGGTCATCAGTTGGCGATTGGTGGGGGTGGCGAGGGTCGCCCCGCCGATGGTGTAATCGTTGAGCAGATGCATCAGGGTGTTAACCGCCATGGCTGCGTGCAGGTTGCGCAGCAATTCCTCACTCACCTGGCCGCTCCCAAGATCCTGCAGTCCGGCCATCGGGTCGGATAGCAGATCAAGGACGGTCAAGCCAGGAATGCCGGCCTCCTGAAGGAAGCTGATCACTTCCGTGGCGGTGGCGCCATTGGCCAACAGCGTAGTCAGGGGGGAGACTACCAGCGGCCCCATCGTGCCGGCAGCCACCTGACGTCTGACCAGCCCGGGAAAGGGTACTCCCGCGTGATAGCCGCGGCTGTCATTTTTCATCTCGATAATGGAGCCGGCCTGCACTTTCTCGGGAAACGAAAAGCGCCCCTGACTGTCGGAAGCCGATGAGAGCTGTAAAGTACGGCCGTCGGCCGTCATCTCCAGAAATACCGCCCCGACGATGTACGGGTCGACCGCAACCCCCTCCGTCGCCGACAGCTGGGGGGATGGATTGTCGCTGCTGGACCCGCCACAGGCAGTGAGCAGGGTGACCAAAGCCAGGATGCAATACCAGGTAAGGCCTTTCATCTGTCGCATGATCATTTTGCATTCTCCTCTGAATTTTCATTATGGACTCTTCCCCTCGGCCCTGCGCCGATCCCCTTCTTGGCCGGGCATGGTGTCCGATTGGGTTGTCCCAATCGGATTAAATAAAGAGCAATATTGTTGCCAATTTTAAGGAGGTTAAAAGAAAAAACTTTTTTTAGCTAATAATAACCCTTAATTAGGACTGTGGGCTCCGGCAGGGTGGAAGGGGGTAGTGCTCCAAAGGTGTGGTTGTTTCACCACGAGGGGTGACACGGAGCGGCACACCCTTGAAACAACCTTGTCCTCCGGTTGCTTTTCTGATCAGGATGGGGGATTGGATTTGTCGGTTGACTTCAAGCAAAAATTTTAATAAATTCTACATACTTTCATCTTTCACAGCAGCGGGAGAGGGATGGATAGACCACAGCCTGCCATCGATCTCGCTCCATGCCACCTTTTCCCCTCAGTATTGGTATTTCTTCCCATCCCTGCCCTATGGGAGACCGTAATCGGCCAAACCTGACATCCTTAATGCAGTCCTCTGGACTGCTTGCAGTTTCCACTTCAACAGGGAGGAAGATGATGCGGCGCAGGGTTAAAGAGTTTCGGGCTTTGTCATTGTTGCCGAAAAGCAGAGCCGGCCAGAAGGTGATTTGGCTCAGTGTCGCTGGTCTGCTTTTGATGGCTTCGATTCTGTTGCTCCTGCTGGTACCCCCCGTCTTTTCTTTTCAATTCGAACAAGGGGAATTGCAGGGAAATTTGGACACCACTGTCAGCTACGGCCTGATGTGGCGTGTCGCCGACCGCGACTCCGAACTGATTGGGGTGGCAAACGGCGGGCGAGCTTTCTCCGTTAACGGCGATGACGGCAACCTGAACTACGACAAGGGGCTGGTCAGTAATGTCGCCAAGATCACCTCCGAACTGGGGCTGGGATATCGCAATTTCGGCCTGTTCGTGCGCGGCACCGGTTTCTACGATTTTGAGAACGAGAGAAGCCGTCGGGATCGGACCCCCCTCTCCAGTGATGCTCTCGACCTGGTCGGAAGCGATGCCAGGCTTCTCGATGCTTTTATCTGGACCCGTTTCAACGTGGGGACCATGCCGGCGCAACTCCGTCTCGGTGACCAGGTGGTCAGTTGGGGGGAGAGTACCTTCATCCAGAACGGCATCAATGTCATCAACCCGGTAAATGTCAATGCCATCCGTCTCCCGGGTGCCGAGTTGCGGGAGGCGCTTCTTCCTGAGGGGATGATCTGGGGCTCTCTCGGCTTGACCGAGAATCTTGGACTAGAGGCTTTTTACCTTTACGACTACAACGAAACGGAAATTGATCCCCCAGGTTCCTACTGGAGCACAAATGACTTTGTCGGGGAAGGCGGGGAAAAAGTCCTGTTAGGTTTCGGCACTGTTTCTGATCAGGGAGTCACCCCGGCGTTGGGAACATTTCTGGCGGTTCCCCGGGGGACCGACATAAAGCCTGGCGACAGCGGCCAATATGGTGTTTCCCTTCGCCTCTTCGCTCCTGGGCTGAATAATACCGAATTCGGCTTCTACTATCTTAACTATCACAGCCGGCTGCCGATCGTCAGTGCACGTACCGGCACGGTTGCCGGGGCGATGGGGGCAGGTGCAATCGGTGCTGCGGCGCCTACCATTATCGGCACCGTCCTTACCACCTTGGCCGGAAATCCTACGGATGTCGCTGGTGCCGTGGCCGCCGGTACGGCGGCCGGTATGAGTGCCGGGCTGCCTCAGGCTGCAGCACAAGCGATTGCCGGAACCGCCGCCCAGGGAGGAGCTGCCGCCGCCGGTTCCGTCGCCTCAGCAATCGCTACCGACACATATGCCAAGACAGCTCGGTATGTGGTTGAATATCCCGAGGATATCCAGGTTTTTGGCCTTAGCTTCAATACTATGCTGAGCCGGACCGGGATGGCTCTGCAGGGGGAATATTCGTATCGCAAGGACGCCCCGCTGCAGGTCGATGACATTGAGCTTCTTTTTGCGGCACTCGGTCCAATCAACGCCAATCTGGCGACTTTCAACCAGGTAGGGAATTTCGCCGGGCAATTCGATACCCCCATACAAGGTTTCATTTTGCGCGACGTTTCCCAGATTCAGATGACCGGGACCAAAACCTTTGGCCCGACACTTGGCGCCCAGCAGTTTATTATGGTGGGGGAGGTCGGTTATACCCATGTTCACGGCATGCCGTCGAAGAGCAAGCTCCGTCTTGATGCTCCCGGCACTTATGTCAGCGGCAACAGTATCCTTGCTTCCTCCCACGGCACCGCTGCCAACGGCTATTTCGAGCCGGCAAGCGCCTTTGCCGATGCAAACTCCTGGGGCTACCGTCTGGTTGGCCGTCTGGATTACAACAACGCCATCGGAGCCGTCACCCTTTCGCCGCGCCTGGCCTGGGCGCATGATGTCCAAGGGACTACCCCCGGGCCCGGTGGGAACTTCCTCGAACATCGCAAGGCGATCACCGTGGGGCTTGGCGCCGACTACCAGAACCGCTGGGGGGCCGATCTGAGCTACACCAACTTTTTTGGCGCCGGCCGCTACAATCTGAGCAACGACCGGGACATCATTGCCGCCAGTGTCAAATATTCCTTCTAGACGATAGGGGAGTCTCATGGCCAGGAAATCGACGGTTGCCCTTGGCACCACGTTACTGCTGCTGTTGTTTGCAGTTACCTTCAGTTGGGCGAAACTGAAGCCGGAGGAGATTGGCCGGCTTGGAAAAGACCTTACCCCCCTGGGGGCCGAGATTGCCGGCAATGCCGAGGGCACCATCCCCCCCTGGGAAGGGGGGATCACCAAGCCCCCGGCCGGCTACAAGAAAGGGGATCATCATCCCGACCCTTTTGCCGCCGATCCGCTGCTGTTCACCATCACCGCCGCCAACAAGGAGAAGTATGCCGACAAACTGAGCGCCGGGCATCTGGCAATGCTGGAGCTCTATCCGAGCTTCAGCATGAAAGTCTATCCGACCCGGCGCAGCGCCTCGGCCCCGCAGCGCATCTATGATGCTACCCGCAAGGTCGCCGCCACCGCCACCTTGGTCAACGACGGCGACGGGGTGACCGGGGCCGTCAACGGCATCCCGTTTCCGATCCCCAAAACCGGTATCGAGGTGATCTGGAATCACCTGCTGCGCTTTCGGGGGGAAGCTGCCGAGCGCCGGATCGCCCAGGCGGCGGTGACCCGCAGTGGCGACTATACCCTGGTCAAGTTCAACGACGAATTCAATCTCCTCTACAGCAAGGAGGGGATCACCGAGGCGCAGTTGGAGAACAAAATCCTCCTGTTCAAGCAGGAGGTCACCGCCCCGGCCCGCCTGGCCGGGGAGATCCTGCTGGTGCACGAAACTCTCGATCAGATCAAGGAGCCGCGCGCCGCCTGGATCTACAACCCTGGCCAGCGCCGGGTCCGCAGAGCTCCCAACGTCTCCTACGACAACCCCGGAACCGCCTCCGACGGCATCCGGACCAACGACCAGTTCGACATGTTCAATGGGGCGACCGACCGCTACGACTGGCACCTGGTCGGCAAGAAGGAGATTTACGTTCCCTACAATTCCTACCGCCTGCACAGCAAATCGTTGAAGTACAAGGACATCCTTACCCCCTTGCACATCAACCCCGAGCACCTGCGCTATGAACTGCACCGGGTCTGGGTGGTGGAGGCGACTCTGAAAAAAGGGGCGCGCCACCTGTACAAGAAGCGCACTTTCTATGTCGACGAAGACAGCTGGCAGATCCTGCTGGTCGACATCTACGACAACCGGGACCAGCTCTGGCGGGTCTCCGAAGGGCATCCCATCAACTACTACGAAGTGCCGACCTTCTGGACCACCCTCGAAGTCCATACCGATCTGCAATCGGGGCGCTATCTGGCCATCGGTCTTGACAACGAAAGCGCCATGTACAATTTCGACATCAAACGCACTCTGAACGACTATTCCCCGGGGGCGCTGCGGCGGGAAGGGACCCGCTGATCCGTTTCGGACTCCACGGCCGGGTCAATGATCCGGCCGTGGTGTTACTTGTAAGGTTTTCCCCTGAGGTTGTGAGCATTGCATGCAGAGACTTCTTAGCACCAAGCCGGTTCGGATCTCCGTTCTGCTCACCGCCGTCTTCCTGTCGGCCACGCTCCAGGCTTCGGCCCAGCAGGGTGGGGCGGAGCAGTCGGTCATGGCCAGGCTCGCCCCCCGGTCGCTGCTGCTCGACGCAGTGGCCATCGACGGGTTGGCGGTGGTGGTCGGGGAGCGCGGGCATATCCTGCGTTCCGAAGACGGGGGGGAGAGCTGGCAGCAGGCCGCGGTTCCGACCCGAGCCACCCTGACCAGCGTCCATTTTTACGACCGGCAGCTCGGCTGGGCGGTCGGCCACGACCAAGTCATTTTGCGCACCCGGGACGGCGGACGAAGCTGGCAACTCCTGTTCGCCGCGCCGGAGTTGGAAAGCCCTTTGCTCGACATCTGGTTCGCCGACCCCTTCCATGGCTTTGCCGTCGGTGCCTACGGTCGCCTGCTGGAGACCCTCGACGGCGGCGACAGCTGGAACGCGCGGCGCCTGGGTGAGGATGACTTTCACCTGAACCAGATTGTCGATACCGGCGAGCGCCTCTATCTCGCCGCCGAAGCGGGGGCCGCCTACCGCTCCGATGACGGCGGGGCGACCTGGGAGTTTCTTGAGACCCCCTACGAGGGGTCGTTCTTCGGCGCTCTCCCCCTGGAGAGCGACAGCCTGCTGCTGTTCGGTCTGCGCGGTCATCTGTTTCGTTCCGATGATGGCGGCGAGCGCTGGACGGAGCTGGCCAGCGGAACCAACGCCACCCTTACCGGCGGGCTGCGCCTGGCCGACGGGCGCATCGTCGTCGGCGGCCTGGCCGGTGTGTTGCTGGTGAGCGAGGACGGGGGGTACACGTTCGCCTCTTACCAGTTGGAGGACCGGCAGGGGCTGGCCGCCCTGATCCAGGTGGCCGACGGCACGGTGTTGGGCTTCGGTGAATCCGGGGTGAGAAAGCTTCTCCTGCCGACCCCGTCGGCCAGGCAATAACCGGCCAGGAGAGCTATCATGCCCAAAACCTCCTTCCTCCAGCGGCTCGAACGGCTGATTTTCGCTTCCCGCTGGGCGATTATCGGGGTTTTTGCCCTGATGACCGCTCTCATGGCCTATTCGGCCACCCACTTGCGCATCGATGCCGGCTTTAACAAGCTGCTGCCGCTGCAGCACGAATACATGCAGACCTTCGCCGAGCACGGTCGGGAGTTTGGCGGCGCCAACCGCATCCTCATCGCCCTGATGGCCCGCGACGGCGACATCTTTACCCCCGAATTCTTCGCCACCCTGGAGCGGGCGACGGACGACGTCTTCTTCGTGCCGGGGGTCGACCGGGCCCAGGTCAGCTCTCTCTTCACCCCCAACGTCCGCTTCACCGAAGTCATCGAGGACGGCATTGCCGGTGGCAACGTGGTCCCGGCCGATTTCCGGCCGACCGCGGCCGGGCTCGACCAAGTGCGGCAGAATATCCTCAAGGCCGGCATTGTCGGGCGCCTGGTGGCCAACGACTTCACCGGCGCCATCATCAGCGCCCAGCTGCTGGAGACCGATCCCAACAGCGGCGAAAAGATTGACTACATTGCCGTCGGGCGCCTGCTGGAGGAGAAGATCCGTCTCCCGCACCAGAGCGAGACCGTCGATGTCCATATTATCGGCTTTGCCAAGGTGATCAGCGACATTGCCGACGGCGCGACCCGGATCGTTTTTTTCTTCCTGATCGCCATCGCCATAACGACCCTCCTCGTTTTCTTCTATACCCGCTGCGTCCGGCTGACACTGATTGCTATCGGCTGCTCCCTGCTGGCGGTGACCTGGCAACTCGGGCTCCTGCCTCTGCTCGGCTACGGTATCGATCCGATGGCGCTACTGGTCCCCTTTCTCGTCTTCGCCATCGGGGTCAGCCATGCGGTGCAGATGATTACCGCCAATACCGCTGCCGTGCGGCACGGGGCCGGCAGTCTGGAAGCGGCCCAGACCAGCTTCCGGCAGCTGGTCGTCCCCGGCAGCATCGCCCTGGCGAGCGACACCATCGGTTTCATCGCCATCCACCTCATCGAGGTCCGGGTCATTCAGGAGATGGCGGTCACCGCCAGCCTCGGGGTGGCCGCCATCATTCTGACCAATCTGGTGCTGCTGCCGGTCCTCCTGTCCCTGGTCGACTACGACCAGGCCTATCACCGCCGGGTCGACCAGCAGGCCCATATGCTGCGGCCGGTCTGGCATTTTTTCGCCCGGGCCAGCGAGCGGCGGCCGGCGATCGTCATCATCGTCATCTCCCTCGGCCTGCTCGGCTTCGGGCTGTGGCAGGGTTCGACCATTCAGATCGGCGACATGCACAGCGGCGTCCCCGAACTGCGGGCCGATTCGCGCTACAATCGCGATAGCGAAGTCATCACCCGGCACTTTTCCATCGGCATCGACACCCTCACGGTCATCGTCGAGACCGGCCCGGAAGGGTGCATGGATTACGATGTCATGACCAATATCGACCAGTTTGCCTGGCGGATGCAGAATGTGCCGGGGGTGCAGTCGGTCGTCTCGCTGCCTGGAGTTGCCAAGATCATCAATGCCGGCTGGAACGAAGGAAATCTCAAATGGCGGGTGCTGCCGCGCAATCCGACCACCATGGTGCAGGCGGTCGGCTACGTGCCGACCAGCAGCGGTCTGCTTAACCCGGACTGCAGCGTGATGCCGGTGATGATCTTCACCGAAGACCACAAGGCCGGGACCATCGCCACCATCGTCTCCGAGGTTAAGACGTTTCGCAGCGAGTCGGCCGTCCCGGGAGTATCCTATCGCCTGGCCACCGGCAACGTCGGGGTCATGGCGGCCACCAATGAGGTGGTCGAGGCGGCCCAGTATCCGATTCTCCTCTGTGTCTTTGCCGCCGTGATCCTCCTCTGCTTCCTCGAGTTCCGGTCGCTGCGCTCGGTGCTGTGCATCCTTCTCCCCCTCGGGCTGGTTTCCATCCTCTCCTATGCCCTGATGAGCATCCTCGAGATCGGCCTGAAGGTGTCGACCCTGCCGGTGGTCGCCCTCGGCGTCGGCGTCGGCGTCGACTACGGCATCTATATTTTCAGCCGCCTGCGCAGCTATCTCGACCAGGGGCGCACTCTCACCGACGCCTACCTGCATACCCTGGCGATCACCGGCAACGGCGTGGTCTTCACCGGTGTCACCCTCGCCATCGGCGTCGCCACCTGGATCTTCTCCCCCTTGAAGTTCCAGGCCGACATGGGGATCCTGCTCACGTTCCTGTTCATCGTCAACATGCTCGGCGCCATCATTTTGCTGCCGGCCCTGGCCTGGTGGTTGCTGCCCAGGAGCCGGCAACAATAAAAAGATGTTCTAAAGAAATTGACTTTCACGTAAAGGAGAAATATAAGAGAATTTAAGAGGATCTCTCACTTCGGGGTCAGGCCATGAGCAACTCCCCCTGTCAGTCGATCGTGCAGATCTTGCGGGAGAACGCCGGAAGATTCGCCGACCACCCCGCCCTCAGCTACAAGAAGGAGGGGGTCTGGACCAGCCTGACCTACCGCCAGTTCTACGAGCGGATCGTGATGGCCGCCCGCGGTCTGCGCCTGGCCGGTATCCGGCCGGGCGACCGGGTGATCATCCTCTCCGAAAACCGGGCCGGCTGGGCGATCGCCGATTTCGGGGTGCAGGCCGCCCGCGGCGTACCGGTTCCGGTCTATCCCACCAGCCTCCCCGAACAGCTCGCCTATATCATCCGTCACACCGGGGCGAAAATCGTCTTCGTCTCCACCCGCCAGCAGTACCGTAAACTTCTGAGCGTCCGGGAGCAGATTCCCGGAGTCGAGATGGTGGTCTCCTTCGAACGCTTCCTCGATGACCGTGCTCTACCCGTGCATACCCTTTACCAACTGCTGGAGATATCCCATCCGCTGACCGCCGAGGAACGAGGGGTGATCGAAGGGGACATCGCGCAGATACAGGGGGGCGATCTGCTCTCCATCATCTACACTTCCGGCACCACCGGCGTCCCCAAAGGGGTCATGCTGACCCACGGCAACATGCTGAGCAATGCCCGCAACGGTCTGGCCATGCTCGGCGAGATCCGGCCGCGGGAGCTCTTTCTCAGCTTTCTGCCGCTGAGCCATGTGCTGGAGCGGACCGCCGGCTATCACGCGCCGCTGATCTGCGGGGCGCAGGTCGCCTTCGCCGAAAGCATGGAAAAGGTGGTGGAGAATGTCGCCGAAGTGCGGCCGACGATGATGGTCACCGTGCCGAGACTGCTGGAGAAGATTTACTCGCGAATCCATGAAAGCGTGCACCAGGGGCCGACCGTTCAGCGACAGATTTTTCACTGGGCTCTGGACGTCGGCCGGCAGTATGTCCACTGCCGCTATGTCGAGCGCCAACCCCCCGGCGCCCTGAGGGTTCGTTATCGCCTCGCCGACAATCTGGTGTTCCGCAAGATCCGCCAGCGCTTCGGCGGCCGCCTGCGCTACCTGATCTGCGGCGGCGCCCCCCTCGACCGGACCATCAACGAATTCATGTGGATTATCGGCATTCCTACTTTTGAGGGGTACGGCTTGACGGAAACCAGCCCGGCCGTGACTCTCAATACTTTTCAGCATTTGCGCTTCGGCGCCGTCGGCACGGCGCTGCCGCAGACCGAGGTCAGGACGGCGCAGGATGGTGAACTGCTGGTTCGGGGACCGCAGGTGATGCTAGGATATTACCGGGACCCGGCGGCCACCGCCGAGGCGGTCGATGCCGAGGGGTGGCTGCACACCGGTGATATCGCCCGCATCGATGCCGACGGCTTCGTCCAGATCGTCGACCGCAAAAAGGAGCTCATCATCACCGCCGGCGGTAAAAACATTGCTCCGCAGCCGATTGAAAACGCCCTCAAGCGCGACAAGTACATCTCCCAGGCCCTGGTCTGCGGCGACCGTCAGCCGTTTCTGGCGGCGCTGCTGACCCCCAACCTCGAGCGGCTGCTGGAACTGGCCCAGCAGGAGCAGATCACCTATATCGATATCGCCGATCTGGTGGCCAGCCCGCAGGTGACGCAGCTGTTTGCCGAGCGGGTGCGGCAGATCAATGATCACCTTCCCCCGTGGGAAACGATCAAGAAGTTCGCCGTTCTACCGCGCGACTTCTGCGTTGAGGAAGGGGAGCTGACGCCGACGCTGAAACTGCGCCGCAAGATAATCGGCGAAAAGTACCGGGAGCGGATCGAGGCGCTGTTCAGCGCCGAGAACCAAGCTGACGATGGCCGGGAAAAACTTCCGATGGGAGGAACACGATGAGACAGATAAAGCGGGTAGGGGTGATTGGGGCGGGGGTGATGGGAGCCGCCATCGCTGCCCATCTTGCCAACGCCGGGCTCGATGTTCTGCTGCTCGACCGGACCCCCGGGGAACTGACGGCAGAGGAAGAGGAGAGGGGGCTGACGCTCGCGAGTCCGGCGGTACGCAACCGCCTGGCGGAGCAGGGGGTGGCCGGGGCGCTCCAGGCCAAGCCGGCCGCTTTCTTCCTCCCCGATTATCGCCGGCAGGTGCAGACCGGCAATCTGACCGACGACCTGGTGCGCCTTGGCCAGTGCGACTGGGTCCTCGAGGCGGTGATCGAGAACCTGGAGATCAAACGGCAGCTGCTGGAGACGGTGGCGCCGCATCTGGCCGACGAGGCGGTTCTGTCCACCAACACCAGCGGGTTGTCGATCAACGAGCTGGCCACTGTCCTCCCCCCGGCGCTGCGGAAAAACTTCCTGGTGACCCACTTCTTCAATCCGCCGCGCTATATGCGGCTGCTGGAGGTGGTCGGCGCCCGCGACACCGATCCGGGGCTGCTCCAGGCGATGGCCGCCTTTCTCTCCCGCCATCTCGGTAAGGGGGTGGTCTTCGCCAAGGATACCCCCAACTTCATCGCCAACCGCATCGGCGTTTATGCCATCTACAAGTCGATGGAGCATATGCTGGCGATGGGGTTGACGGTGGAGGAAGTCGATGCCGTCGCCGGCCCGGCCTCGGCCCGTCCGAAAAGCGCCACCTTTCGCACCGCCGACCTGGTCGGCATCGACACCCTGGTGCACGTCGGTCGCAACTCCTACCGGTTTCTCCCCGACGACGATGAACGCGACGTCTTCCAGGTCCCCGAGTTCATGGCCGAGATGGTGGAGAAGGGTCTGCTCGGCCAAAAGAGCCGGCGCGGCTTCTACCGCCAGGAGAAAGGAGAGGGGGGGCGGCAGCTCTTCTTCTACGATTACCGCAGCGGCGACTACCAGCCGGCGGCCAAGCCGAAATTTCCTTCGGTGGAGGCGGCCAAGCAGGTCGGCGATCCGGGGGAGCGGCTGCAGCTGCTGCTCGCCGGCCACGATCCGGCCGCCGACTTTGCCTGGCGCACCCTGCGCGATACCCTGATCTACACCGTCAAGCGGATACCTGAAATTGCCGACGACATCGTCAATGTCGGTAATGCCATGCGCTGGGGATTCAACTGGGAGCTCGGTCCCTTCGAGATGTTCGACGCCCTCGGCGTCGCCTCCTTTGTCGAACGCGCCCGCCGGGACGGCGTCGCCGTGCCGGAACTCCTCGCCGGGGTGGAGTGCTTCTACAAGTTCGAGGGGGGGAAGAAATTCTATCTCGACCTGCTCAGCGGCGCTTACCGGCCGATCCCCTCCACCCCCGAGCGGATCGATCTCACCATTCTAAAAAAAGGGGGGGGGCTGGTCGAGGGGAACGGCAACGGCTCCATCCTCGATCTGGGCGACGGCGTCTTCGCCCTGGAGTTTCACTCCAAGATGAATGCCATCGGCGGCGATCTGCTGGCGCTGACCCACAAGGCCCTCAAACGGGCCGAAGAGGAGGGGGTCGGCCTGGTGATCGGCAACCAGGGGGCTAACTTCTCCGTCGGCGCCAACCTGATGGTGCTGGCGGTCGCCCTGGCCGAAGGGGCCTTCGACGACGTCAACCTGGCGGTGCGCGCCTTTCAGAAGGCGACCATGGCGCTGAAATATTCCCGGGTACCGGTGGTCGCCGCCCCCTTCGGCCTGACCCTGGGAGGGGGGTGTGAATTCTGCCTGCACGCCGACGCCATCAACGCCCACGCCGAGACCTACATGGGGCTGGTGGAGATCGGCGTCGGCCTGCTGCCGGCGGGCGGCGGCACCAAGGAGCTGGCGCTGCGGGCCATCCGTCTGGCCGAGCGCTACGATACCGACGTCTCCCCCTTCATCTTCAAGAACTTCCAGACCATCGCCATGGCCAAGGTGTCGACGGCGGCGGCCGAACTGCCCGGCCTCGGTTTCATGGACGAAGGGGATGCCATCACCATGGACCGCGATCGCCTGCTGGCCGATGCCAAACAGAAGGTGCTTGCCCTGGCCGGCAACTATCGTCCCGGCCGACCGGAAGAGGAGCTCAAGGCCCCCGGCCGGGGGGTGGCGGCCAGCATCAAGGCGCAGCTCTGGAATCTGCAGACGGGCGGTTTCATCACCCCCTATGAAGCCGAGATGGGCGGCGTCATCGCCGGAGTGATTACCGGCGGCGACCTGCCGGCCGGCACCCTGATTTCCGAGCCCTACCTGCTGGAGCTGGAGCGCGAGGGGTTCCTCAAGCTGTGCGGCCATCCGAAGACGGCCGAGCGCATCCAGCACATGCTGAAAAAAGGGAAGCCGCTGCGCAACTAAACGATTCCGGGGCGCGCCCCGCCCCGGCAAAGATATCGGAGGCTCATATGAGATCAGCCTATATTCTGGCCGCCTACCGCACCGCCGGCTGCCGCGCCAAGCGCGGCAAGTTCAAGGACATGCGCCCCGACGACCTGGCGGCCGCGGCCCTGCAGGGGCTCGTCGCCCGCACCGGCATCGATCCGGGGGAGGTCGAGGATGTGATTCTCGGCTGCGCCTTTCCGGAAGGAGAGCAGGGGATGAACGTCGCCCGGGTGGCGGCGATGAAAGCCGGCTTCCCCACGGAGGTGCCGGCGCAGACCGTCAACCGCTTCTGCTCCTCGGGGCTGCAGGCGATCGCTCTGGCGGCCGAGCGGATCATCGCCGGCTTTGCCGACTGCATCATCGCCGGTGGTACCGAATCGATGAGCGTGGTGCCGATGGGGGGAAACAAGTTCAGCGCCAACCCGACCCTGGTCGCCGCCTGGCCCGAGACCTACGCCTCCATGGGGATCACCGCCGAACTGCTGGCGAGCCGCTACGACATCTCCCGCACCGACCAGGACAACTTCGCCCTCGGCAGCCACCAGAAGGCGGCCGCCGCTCTCGAGTCCGGCCGCTTCGCCGAGGAGATCATCCCGGTACAGATCGAGAACGTCGCCCTGGTCAACGGCAAGATCGAACGGCGGCCGGAGACGGTGGCCGCCGATGACGGCGTTCGCGCCGACACCACCCTGGAGGGTTTGGCCAGGCTCAAGCCGGCTTTCAAGGTCGACGGCTCGGTTACCGCCGGCAACGCCTCGCAGATGACCGACGGCGCGGCGGCGGTGCTGGTCGTTTCGGAGGAGTTCCTGCGGCGTCACGGCGGCTCGCCGCTGGCCCGCTACTGCTCCTTCGCGGTGCGGGGGGTGGCGCCGGAGATCATGGGGATCGGCCCCGTCGCCGCGGTGCCGGTCGCCTTGCGGATGGCCGGCCTGCGGCAGGAAGAGATCGAGCTGATCGAACTCAACGAAGCGTTCGCCGTCCAGGCGCTGGCAGTGATCCGGGATCTGGGGCTCGACCCCGAGCGGATCAACGTCAACGGCGGCGCCATCGCTCTCGGCCACCCCCTCGGCTGTACCGGCGCCAAACTGACTGCCACGCTCCTGGCGGAAATGGGGCGGCGCCAGCTCCGTTACGGCATGGTCACCATGTGCGTCGGCGGCGGCATGGGGGCGGCAGGGATTTTCGAGCGGCTGTAGAAGCCGCCCGGGCCGGTAAGACCACAATCCGGGCGAGTCTGCCTCGCCCTTGCCAAGTCGAGGTGAATCATGGCGGAGAAGATCTACAAGGGGGGTGAATACCTGGTGACGGAAGTCGGCTGCAGCGACGTCTTCACCCCGGAAGATTTCACCGATGAGCAGCGGCAGATCGCCGAGACCACCGAACAGTTCGTCCGCGAGCACATCCTCCCCCACGCCGAGGAGATCGAACAGCAGAACTTCCGTTTCGTGGTGGAGGGGATGGCCCGCTGCGGCGAACTCGGACTGTTGATGATCGACGCTCCCGAGGAGTACGGAGGACTGGAGCTCGACAAGGTGACCAGCATGCTGGTGGCGGAAAAGATCTCCGGCAGCGGTTCCTTCTCCGTCGCCTATTCCGCCCACACCGGCATCGGCACTTTGCCGCTGGTCTATTACGGGACGGCGGCGCAGAAGGATCAGTATCTGCTCAAGCTGATCAATGGCGAGTGGATCGCCGCCTACTGCCTGACCGAACCCGGCTCGGGGAGCGACGCCCTCGGAGCCAAGGCCTCGGCCGTCTTGAGCGCCGACGGCAAGCACTACCTGCTCAACGGCACCAAGCAGTTCACCACCAACGGCGCCTTCGCCAGCCTCTTCACCGTCTTCGCCAAGATCGACAAGGAGCAGTTCACCGCTTTTCTGGTGGAGCGCGACTTTGCCGGACTGACGGTCGGGCCGGAAGAGAAGAAGCTGGGGATCAAAGGCTCCTCCACCACCCAGGTCATCCTCGATCAGGTGCCGGTGCCGGTGGGAAACGTCCTCGGCGAGATCGGCAAGGGGCACAAGATCGCCTTCAACGTTCTCAACGTCGGCCGCTTCAAGCTCAGTGCCGGGGTGACCGGGGCGGCTAAGATTGCCCTGGCCGAGGGGCTGCGCTACGCCAATGAGCGCAAGCAGTTCGGGGCGGCCATCGGCTCCTTCGGCGCCATCCAGGAGAAGATCGCCGACCTCACCGCGGCGCTGTTCGCCGCCGAATCGCTGGTCTACCGGCTGGCCGGACAGCTCGACAGCAAGCTGGCAACCATCGATCGGAAGACCCCCAACTACTATGTGGAGTACCAGAAAGGGGTGGAAGAGTACGCCGCCGAATGCGCCATCGCCAAGGTCTTCTGCAGCGAGATGCTGGCCCTGGTGGTCGACGAGGTGGTGCAGATCCATGGCGGGTACGGCTTCATCAGCGAATACCCGGCCGAGCGCTTCTACCGCGATGAGCGGATCAACCGGATTTTCGAGGGGACCAACGAGATCAACCGGATGCTCATCCCCGGCATGCTTCTGCGCAAGTCGATGAAAGGGGATCTCCCGCTGCAGAAAGAGGCGATGAAGGCCTTCGAGTCGCTGATGACCCCGTCTTTCGAGGAGATCGACACCAGTCTCCCTTTCGCCCGGGAGAAGCAGCTGCTGAAGAATCTGAAGACCGTCTTTCTCCTGCTGGCCGGCGCCGCCGTGCAGAAATTCATGATCAAACTCCCCAACGAGCAGGAGATTCTGCTGGCGGCCGCCGATCTGGCGATTCAGATTTACGCCCTGGAAAGTGCCGTGCTGCGGGCCGAAAAGATCTACCCGACGGCCAGCGAGCGCAAACAGGAGCTGCTGCTGGCGGTGGTGAAAGTCTGTGCCTTCGGGGCGACCGAGTCGGTCTCGACGGCGGCCAGAAAAGGGGCTTTCTACATCGAGGAAGGCGATACACTGACCATGCTGCTGAGCGGTATCCGGCGCTATGCCAAGTATGATGCCACCGGCCTGCTGCCGGCCAAGCGGAGCTTGGCGGCGGCGGCCAGCGAATCGGAAAAGTATCTGTTCTGACCGCCAGAAGGCTGTTTCCTGGCTGCGCTCGGCCAGGCAGAGGGAAAGAGAGGTCAGCGTGACGGGAGAGAAGAAAAAGCTCCTCCCCATCGGCGAGGTGGCGCACCTGCTCGGAATTACTACCCGGACGATCCGCTACTACGAAGAGTTCGGCATCATGGCGCCGCCGCAACGGCTTGACGGGGGGCACCGGGTCTACGCCCGGGAGGATATCACCCGCCTCAAGTTCATTCTCAAGCTGAAGGAACTCGGTCTCACTTTGCGTGAGATGCAGGAGTTGGCCGACCTCTACCGGATCCATCAGGACACCGACCGGATCATGCCACGGCTGCTGCAGATCCTCGATGGCCACCTGCGGCACATCGATGGCAAGATCAGCACCCTGGGTTCCCTGCGCCAGGAGATTGCCGGCTACCGGCGGCGCATCGCCGAGATCCTGCAGCAAGACGATCAGGCCCCCACCACCGACAAGGAGACAACCCATGACTTTCGATAATCTTCTGGTCGATTTCGATCAGCGAGTCGCCTGCATCACCATCAATCGCCCCCGCTCCCTCAATGCCATGAACGAAGCGACTCTCGGCGAACTGGTGGCGGTCTTCACCGCGCTGGAGGATGACTCGGAAGTAGCCGCCATCATTCTTACCGGTGCCGGGGAAAAGGCTTTCGTGGCCGGCGCCGATATCGGCGTCATGCAGCCGCTGGGGGCGGTCGGCGCCCGCCGGATGGCTCTCCTGGGCCACCGCCTGGCGACCGCCATCGAGAGCCATCCCAAACCGGTGATTGCAGCGGTCAACGGCTTTGGCCTCGGCGGCGGCTGCGAAATTGCGCTGGCCTGCGACATCCGCATTGCCGCCGACACCGCCCGCTTCGGCCAGCCGGAGATCAATCTCGGCATCATCCCCGGCTTCGGTGGCAGCCAGCGCCTGCCGCGTCTGATCGGCAAAGGGCGGGCGCTGGAGTTGATCCTGACCGGGGAGATGATCGACGCCCAGGAGGCCTACCGCATCGGCCTGGTCAACCGGGTGACGCCGCCGGCGCAACTGCTGGAGGTCGCCCGGCAGCTGGCCCGGCAACTGGCCGGCAAGGGGGCCATCGCCCTGCGTCTGGCCAAGGAGGCGGTGGTCAACGGCCTGGAGATGGATCTCGACCGGGCCAACCGCTACGAGGCCGACCTGTTCGCCCTCTGCTTCGCCACCGACGATCAGAAGGAAGGGATGCAGGCGTTCCTCGAGAAACGCCCGCCCCGATTCAGCGGCAGATAGGGGGAGGGGGGTGGCCGGTCAAGATCGCGCCAGACAAAACCGCACGGGGGGAGACG
>JACZKF010000032.1 GCA_014860175.1 Desulfuromonadales bacterium
CGGCAGCTCCAGCCCCAATACCGCCGGAGCACACGCCGCCCATAACGCCCTGCCTGGACTGCAAGGGAACTGCGCCGCCTGCCACCTCGATGCCTCCCATAACGGCTGGGTCGATCTGAAGTTTCCGGCCGCCTACAACGCCAAAAGCGGCACGGCCGTCGACAATGGCGATGGCACCTGCTCCAATATCAGCTGCCACGGTGGCGGCAAAACCCCTGACTGGTGGACCGGGGAGATTGACGTCAACCGGCAGTGCGTCTCCTGCCACAGCGCCGGCACCGGCCAATACAACGGCTACTGGTCCGGACGACATGCCAAACATGTGGTGGACAAGAAGGTGGCCTGCACCTCTTGCCACAACACCACGGGGCTGGCCGCCAGCCACTTCATCGGCCTCGATACGGCGGCGCTCGATTCCGCAGCGGCAACCATCGGCGGCGCCTCGACCCAGGTCTCCAGTTTCAACGCTGGCACCCGGTCCTGTGCCACCTCCTGCCACGGGTCGAAGAGCTGGTAAACAGTGAGGGGCGGGAAAATTCCCGCCCCTCCACCGATCACAAAAAAAGGCGCCCCGGTTTGCGGGCGCCTTTTTATCTTCTCAGGTTAAAAACTTCAGGTCATTTCACTCTCGATGCGGATGAAACGGCTGGGGGCGTTGACTACCTCGAGCCCGTCGATCTCCTTGATCGCCGCCCGGACATTGGCCTCGCGCGCCTCGTGGCTCATCATGACGATCGGTACGGCACCGCCGACCTGCCGCTCGGGCTGGATCATCGAAGCGATGCTGATGTCGTGCTCTCCCAGAATGCCGGCAATCTTGGCCAGGACCCCCGGTTGATCGACCACCCCGAAGCGCAGGTAATACTGGGTGACGATGTCGTCCATCGCCCGGATCGGCAACTCGTCGATGGCTGAGGGGAGATAGCCCAGTGCCGGGGTGCGGCCGACGCCGCCGTGCACCAGGTTGCGGGCAATGGCCATCACGTCCCCCATCACCGCGCTCGCCGTCGGCGCCATGCCGGCGCCGCGGCCGTACAGCATCACCGGCCCGACGAAGTCGCCGGTCAGGCGTACCGCGTTGAAAACCCCATCGACGTCGGCCAGCGGGTAGTTGAGAGGGATCATCGTCGGATGCACGCGGGCTTCGATGGCGCCATTGGCCATTTTGCCGATGGCCAGCAGTTTGATCTTGTACCCGAACTGGCGGGCGAACTGGATGTCCAGAGCGGAAATCCCGCTGATCCCTTCGGTGTAGATGGCGTCGAAGTCGACCCGGGTGCCAAAGCAGAGGGAGAGGAGAATTGCCAGCTTGTGGGCGGTGTCGATCCCCTCGACATCGAAGGTCGGGTCCGCCTCGGCGTAGCCCAGTTCCTGGGCGGCGCGCAGCACTTCGGCAAAATCGTCGCCATCGTTGGTCATCCGGGACAGGATGTAGTTGCAGGTGCCGTTGAGGATGCCGAAAACACTGAGGAACTCGTTGGCGCAGAGATTTTCCTTGATCGCCGAGATGACCGGGATCCCACCGGCCACCGACGCCTCGAAGAAGACATCGACGCCGCGGCGGGCGGCGGCAGCAAAGATCTCCGGCCCGTGCAGGGCCAGCAGCGCCTTGTTGGCGGTGACCACATGCTTGCCGTTCTCGATGGCTTTGAGCACAAAAGTGCGGGCCGGCTCGTAGCCGCCAATCAGCTCGATGACGACATCGATTTCCGGATCATCGAGGATGTCCGCCGCCCGGGTGGTCAGCAGGATCGGATCGACGGCGACCCCCCGGTCCCGAACGATGTCGAGGTCGGCAATGCGTGCCAGCTGCAGACGGGCGCCCAGACGTTTTTCGATCAGCCGGGCATTTTGTTGGAAAACCCCGACCACCCCGGTACCGATGACCCCGAAACCGAGCAGACCAACCTTGATCTCTTTCATACCCTCCCTTTCCATGCTTCCGTCCTTGTTCAGGTGGCCCGCGGCAGTTCCCGAGCCCGCTCGCGGCCACTCAGAGAGAGCAGACACTCCATGGTCCCGACCTCCGCCTCGGACAAGGCCTCGCCGACCAGCCGCTGCAGATCCTCGGCCGCCATCCCCTCCAATGGGGTGAGCGTCAGGGCGATGCGGGAGAAACCGGCCTGCCAGCAGCTCTTCAGCAGTTCACGAACCAGTTCCCGATAGCGCACCCGGTCGAGATCGTGCCAGCGACCACCGCCAGCGAACATAACCCAATGGGCGCCGAGCTTGCCGTTGGTGGGGGTGATCACCTGCTCCCCGGCTTCGCCACTGATCGACCCTTCGCGCAGCAAGGCGGAGAGAAACCCGTTGAGCCGCCAATCGAGCAGAGCCACCGGGCCACGCACCGGGCGGTCGTCCATGAAGAACAGGGCCGCCACCGCCTCCCCTTCCATCCGGTCGGCAGGCAGATCGAGCAGACGCAAACGACTCATGCAGTCGGGGGTCGGTGATTACGGGCAATCCGGTCGAGGATGCCGTTGACGAAGGAGGGGGTCTCCTTGGTGCCGAATCGCTTGCCGATCTCGACCGCCTCGTTGATGATGACGCTCGCAGGGGTCTGCGGCCGGTGCAGCAGTTCGAAAGCACCCAGACGCAACAGGGCCAGATCTACCCGGGCCATCCGCTCGAGAGCCCAATTGGTCGACAGCTCCCCGATTATTCGATCGAGCTCTTCCCGGTGTTCGGCCACCCCGCGGGCCAGTTCCTCGGCAAAACGACGAACTTCCCAGGGGACCTGTTCACCGAATTCTTCCATCGGTTCACCCAGCAGATCTTCCTGAAAACGGAAATTCTCCCAGAAATCGTGCAGAAGACGCTCCAACGACGGCTGGTCCTGCAGGCTGTAGAGGATCTTGAGGGCCAGTTCACGCCCGGTACGCCGGTTGCCACTCATCTTTACAGCTGACGCAACAGGTTAACCATCTCGATGGCGCCGGCGGCGACCTCGGCCCCCTTGTTGCCGGCTTTGGTGCCGGCCCGCTCGATCGCCTGTTCGATGGTGTCGGTGGTCAGTACGCCGAAAGCGATGGGAATGCCGGCATCAAGGCTGACCGTCGCAATCCCCTTCGATACCTCGGCGGCCACATAGTCAAAATGCGGCGTGGCGCCGCGGATGACCGCCCCGAGGCAGATGATGGCATCGAAATTCCCTTTGGCCGCCATCCGCTTGGCCGTCAACGGGATCTCATAGGCGCCGGGGACGCGCACTACATCGATCTCCTCGGCCGCCCCCCCGTGCCGCACCAGAGCGTCAATGGCCCCCTCGAGGAGCCGCTCGCTGATGAAGCTGTTGAAACGGCTCACGACGATTCCGAACCGCAGCCCGGTGGCGTCCAGTTTTCCTTCAATGTACTTGGGCATCGTTCAACTCCAGTTTTGAGTGATGAGTTTTGAGTTTTGAGTTAAAAACTTAGAACTCAAAACTCAGAACTCAAAACTGCCTTAAAGGTTTTCCAGCAGGTGACCCATCTTTTCCCGCTTGGTGCGCAGGTATTTGAGATTGGAGCCGGTGGCGGCGATCTGGATCGGCACCCGCTCGACGATCTCCAGCCCGTACCCTTCCAGGCCGACGACTTTGCGCGGGTTGTTGGTCATCAGGCGGATCTGGCCCACCCCGAGTTCGGTCAGGATCTGGGCCCCGATGCCGTACTCGCGCAGGTCGGGCTTGAAGCCGAGCATCTCGTTGGCCTCGACGGTGTCGTGCCCCTGGTCCTGCAGGGCGTACGCCTTGAGCTTGTTGATCAGCCCGATGCCGCGCCCTTCCTGCCGCATATAGAGGACGACTCCCGACCCTTCACCGGCAATCTGGCTCATGGCGGCGTGCAGTTGATCGCCGCAGTCACAGCGCTGGGAGCCGAAGACGTCGCCGGTCAGGCACTCGGAATGGACCCGGACCAGGACCGGGCGGTCGGGGTTGATCTCGCCTCGTACCAGGGCCAGATGCTGGGCTTCGTCGACCTGGTTTTCGTAGACGATGGCGCGAAACTCCCCTCCATACGGAGTCGGCAGGACCGTCTCGGCGGCGCGGCGCACCAGCAGCTCTTTGCGCATCCGGTAGGCGACCAGGTCGGCAATGCTGATGACCATCAGCTCGTGTTCTTTGGCAAAGGTCTTCAGCTGCGGCATGCGGGCCATGGTGCCGTCGTCGTTCATGATCTCGCAGATCACCCCGGCCGGCTTGAGCCCCGCCAGGCGGGCCAGGTCGACCGATCCCTCGGTCTGGCCGGCGCGCACCAGAACTCCCCCCTTTTTCGCCCGCAGCGGAAAGACGTGGCCGGGTCGGGCCAGATCACGGGCCGTCGACTCCTCGTCAATGGCGACCTTGATGGTCTGGGCCCGGTCGGCGGCGGAGATCCCGGTGGTGACGCCACGCCGGGCTTCGATGGAGATGGTAAAGGCGGTGCCGAAGGAAGAGGAGTTTTCCCGGACCATCAGCGGCAGTTCGAGATGATCGGCGCGCTCCTCGGTCAGCGACAGACAGATCAGCCCCCGGCCGAAACGGGCCATGAAATTGATCGCCTCCGGAGTGACCTTTTCGGCCGCCATGGCCAGGTCCCCTTCGTTTTCCCGGTCTTCGTCATCGACCAGGATCACCATCTTGCCTTGACGAATATCTTCGAGCGCTGCTTCTATGCGGGATATTGGCATTGACTGAAATCTCCTGAAAGACCTGCTACTATCTCACAAAAACCCATGCTTGGCAAGAAATTGCAGGTCGACGGCGGGGCGCTTCTCCCCCCCGGGGGCCGCCTGCAGCAGCCGTTCAAGGTACTTGCCGATAAGGTCGGTTTCGATGTTGACCTGGTCACCAGGCCGGCACAGTTTGAGGGTGGTAATGCTCAGCGTATGGGGGATAACGGCGACGCCGAAACTATCGGCAGCCACCGCGTTGACGGTCAGGCTGATGCCGTCGATGGCTACCGACCCCTTCTCCACCAGGTGGCGCAGATAGACCGGATCGAGACGGAAGGTGAAACGTTCGGCATTCCCCTCCCGGACCCGGCTGGCCACGGTGGCGATGGCGTCGATGTGGCCGGTGACCAGATGTCCCCCCAGCCGGTCGGACAGGCGCAGAGCCCGCTCCAGATTGACCGGGGTGCCACTGGTGAGCCGGCCGAGAGTGGAGCGCTCCAGAGTCTCCGGCGAGACATCGGCGCTGAAGGTGCCGCCACCGAAAGCCGTCACCGTCAGACAGGCGCCGTTGACGGCGATGCTCTCGCCGATGGCCAATTCCGCCATCGGCAAGGCGGTGGCCACCGTCAGGCGGGCACCGGCGCCGGTATGGCGCAGTTCGCGAAGATGGCCGAGGTCCTCGATCAGACCGGTGAACATGGCTCGACCTCCCCTTCGATCAGTGTGTCGTCGCCACAGCGCTCCACCCGCAGCTGCTGCAGGCGAATCGCCCGGGCCAGATTGTCGACTCCGGGGCCGGCGAAGATCCCTGGCCCTTCACTCCCGCCGAGGAGCAGAGGGGCGACGAAAATCATGACCCGGTCGACGATGCCAGCGGCCAGGGCGGCGGCATTGAGCCGGCTCCCCCCTTCGAGGAGGATGCTCTGGATCCCCATCCCCCCCAGCTGCTGCAGCAATTGGGGGAGATCGACCCGCCCCTGTTGCTGATCGCCCACCTCCAACAGCTGGATCCCGCGCCGCTGCAGGCGCTCTCTTTTTTCCTTTGGCGCCCGGGCGGTGGTGGCCACCAGCGTCGGCGCCCCGGAGCCCGGAGCGAGCACCGCCGCCGTTTCCGGAATCCGCAGCTCGGCATCGACGACGATGCGCATCGGGTCTCGCCCCTCGGCGGCAGGCAGACGGGTGGTTAGCCGCGGGTCGTCCTGCAACACTGTCCCGATACCGACCATGATCGCATCGACCCGATCGCGCAGCCGATGCACGGCCAGCCGGCTCTCCTCGCCGGAGATCCAGCGCGAATCGCCGCTGACGGTGGCGATGCGCCCCTCCAGAGTCATCGCCGCCTTCAGGGTGACGTGCGGCAAGCCGGTGGTGACATGCTTGGCGAAGGGGGCGATCAGGCGGCGGCACTCCGGCTCGAGAATGCCGGTGATTACCTCGATGCCAGCGCCCTGCAGTCGGGAGATGCCGCCACCGTCAACCCTGGGGTTGGGGTCACGGGTCCCGATAAATACCCGGGCGAGGCCGGCGGCGATCACCGCCTCGGCGCAGGGGCCGGTGCGCCCCTGATGACAGCACGGCTCGAGGGTGACGTACAGATCTCCTCCGCGGGCCGCGCCGGCGGCCTGGCGCAAGGCGAAGATCGCGGCATGCCCTTCCCCGGCGCGAGGGTGATACCCTTCGCCGACGATATCCCCCTGGCGGACGATCACCGCCCCGACCGCCGGATTGGGGCGGGTGCGCCCTTCGCCGCGTCGCCCCAGCTCCAGCGCCCGCCGCATGAAAGGTTCCGGGTCGTTACCTTCCGCCCTCACTATCCCCCTTGTTCTCTCCCCTGGCCAGCAGATCTTTGAGCTCGGCCATGAACTCGTTGATGTCTTTGAACTGACGGTAGACGGAGGCGAAGCGGACATAGGCCACTTCGTCGATACCGTGCAGCGCCTCCATGACGGCGGCGCCGATGCGGCTCGAGTCGACCTCCTTCTCGCCGCTTTCCTGCATCATCAGTTCCAGCCGGTCGACCGCCTTCTCGATGGTGGCAATGGAGACCGGCCGTTTCTCGCAGGCGCGCTGCATCCCGCCGATAATCTTCAGCCGGTCGAAAGCTTCGCGCCGGCCATCTTTCTTCACCACCAGGGGAAGTGTTTCTTCTACCCGCTCATAGGTGGTGAAGCGTCGGCCGCATTCAACGCACTCGCGCCGGCGACGGATGTTGTTCCCTTCCTTGCCGAGGCGCGAATCGATGACTTTGGTATCGACAAAGTCGCAAAAAGGGCACTTCATGGTGCCAACTCCCGCTCCCCAGAGTCGTCCTGGCCGAAAAAGGTGGTGGCAATACCGGCTTCTCGCAACATCTCCAGCGACAGGGTATCGGGATACCCCTCCAGGTAGATGATGTGCTGCACCCCGGCATTGATAATCATCTTGGTGCAGATCAGGCATGGCGAATGGGTCGAGTAGAGGGTGGCGCCGCCGATGTTCACCCCATGCTTGGCCGCCTGGATGATGGCATTTTGCTCGGCGTGCAGCCCCCGGCACAGCTCGTGGCGCTCCCCCGAGGGGATGCCGAGCTGCTGCCGCAGGCAGCCGACTTCGGAGCAGTGGGCGATGCCGGAGGGGGTGCCGTTATAACCGGTGGCCAGAATGTTCTTCTCCTTCACCACCACCGCCCCGACCTGGCGGCGCAAACAGGTGGAGCGCCGGGCGACCAGGCGGGCGATATCCATGAAGTACTCTTCCCACGACGGGCGACTCATCTTTACTTCAGTCGGTGGGCGTAGAGGGGAAAACGCCGGCAAAGCTCCCGGATCTCCTCCCGGATGGAGGCCAGGGCCGCTTCGTTGCCGATGTTGTCGAGAGCGCGACGGACCCAGCCGGCCACCAGCTCCATCTCCGCCTCCTTCAGACCACGGGTGGTGGTCGCCGGGGTGCCGATGCGGATGCCGCTGGTGACAAAAGGGGAGCGGGTGTCAAAGGGGACGGCATTTTTGTTGACCGTCAGACCGGCATGCTCGAGAGTCTCCTCGGCCAGCTTGCCGGTGATCTCGGTGCCGCTGAAATCGACCAGCATCAGATGGTTGTCGGTGCCGCCAGAGACCAGGTTGAAGCCGTGCCCCTTCAGCCCCTCGGCCAGGGCGCTGGCGTTTTTGACGATCTGCCAGGCGTATTCCTTGAACTGCGGCTGCAGCGCCTCTTTCAAGGCGACGGCCTTGGCGGCAATGACGTGCATCAGCGGCCCCCCCTGAATACCGGGGAAGATATGGCTGTTGAGCTTCTTGGCCCATTCGTCGCGACACAGGATCAGGCCGCCGCGCGGCCCGCGCAGCGTCTTGTGAGTGGTGGTGGTGACAAACTCGGCATGCGGCACCGGGCTGGGATGGACCCCGGCGGCCACCAGACCGGCGATATGCGCCATGTCGACCATCACCACCGCCCCGACGGCATCGGCAATTTGGCGAAAGGCGACGAAGTCGATGACCCGGGGGTAGGCACTGGCGCCGACCACGATCATCTTTGGCCGATGCTCCTGGGCCAGTCGCTCGACCTCCTGGTAGTCGATGGTGCCGGTCTCTTTTTTAACCCCGTAAGGGACGACATTGAACAGACGACCGGAGAAGTTGACCGGCGAGCCGTGGGTCAGGTGCCCTCCGTGCGCCAGGTTCATCCCGAGAATGGTGTCGCCGGGCTGCAGGGCGGCAAAATAGACCGCCATGTTGGCTTGGGAGCCCGAATGGGGCTGGACATTGGCGTGCTCGGCTCCGAACAGCTCCTTGGCCCGGTCGATGGCCAGCTGTTCGGCGACATCGACAAACTCGCAGCCGCCATAGTAGCGCTTGCCAGGGTAGCCTTCGGCGTACTTGTTGGTCAGCACCGAGCCTTGCGCCTCGAGCACCCGTTCGCTGACGAAGTTCTCGGAAGCGATAAACTCCAGACTGTACTCCTGGCGTTCGGTCTCCCGGCGAATGGCCTGGGCGATTTCGGGATCGAACTTCTCAAGCATTTCCGACATGACATACCTCCGAAAGCGAAGCGGACCTTCGCCACTGGTTAGAAAAGGAAAAGGCAGGCCTGCGGCCTGCCCGTCCGGCGAGGAGAGTGTCACCCCCGCCCGCTGCCAAGGTCCTCTTCGAGGCGGGCAATCTTGTCGAGGCGCTGCTGATGCCGCCCCCCTTCGAAGAGCGCATCGAGCCACACCTGCACCAGCCCAACCCCTCGCGGCGGCGACTGGGTGCGTCCACCCAGGACCAGAATATTGGCGTTGTTGTGCTCTTTGGCCATCCGGGCGGTGAACTCGTCACTGACCAGAGCGGCGCGCACCCGGGGGAACTTGTTGGCGACGATCGACATGCCGATGCCGGTGCCGCAGATCAGAATCCCCTGATCGGCCTCTCCGCGGGAGACCCCGCTGGCCACCTTGGCGCCAAAGTCCGGATAGTCGACGGAGTCGTTGCTGATCGCCCCCAGATCCCGGACCTCGATGCCCCGCCCTTCGAGCATCTGTTTCACCGCTTGCTTGAGCTCCAATCCCCCATGGTCGCTGGCAATCAGGATCATGGCCGGCTCAGACTTTGCGGAAGAGCAGCGTGGCATTGGTGCCGCCGAAGCCGAAGGAGTTGGACAAGGCAATCCGAACCGGTGCCTGTCGCGCCTCGTTAGGGACGTAGTCGAGGTCACATTCGGGGTCCGGCTCCTGGTAGTTGATGGTCGGCGGGACGGCCCCCCGCTCCATCGCCAGCACGGAATAGACCGCTTCCACCCCGCCGGCAGCCCCGAGAGTATGACCAGTCATGCTCTTGGTGGAGCTGATCATCACCTTATGGGCGTGGGGGCCGAGGACCGTTTTGATGGCCATCGTTTCGTACAGATCGTTGAAGTGGGTCGAGGTGCCGTGGGCGTTGATGTAATCGACCTCCTCCGGATTGACGCCGGCGGTGGTCAGAGCCATCTTGATGCAACGGGCGGCCCCTTCCCCGTTGGGGGCAGGAGCGGTCAGATGATAGGCGTCGCCGGTGAGACCGTAGCCGCAAACCTCGGCATAGATTTTGGCGCCGCGCTTCTTGGCCGACTCGTACTCTTCGAGGATGACGATACCGGCCCCCTCGGCCATGACAAAGCCATCCCGGTTCTTCTCGAAGGGGCGGCTGGCCGCCGTCGGGTCGTCGTTACGGGTGGAGAGCGCCTTCATGACGTTAAAGCCGGCCACCCCCAGCGGGGTGATGGTCGATTCGGTGCCGCCGGCGATCATGGCGTCGGCATCCCCGCGCTGGATCATGCGGAAAGCATCACCGATGGAGTGGGTGCCGGTGGCGCAGGCCGATACCGAGGAGATGTTGGGTCCCTTGGCCCCGTACTTGATCGAAATGTGGCCAGGGGCGAGATTGATGATCAGCATCGGGATGAAGAATGGGGAGAGTTTTTTATACCCCCCGTCCAGCATCGCCTGGTGATAGCGCTCGATGGCCGGCAGCCCGCCCAGACCGGCGCCGACCAGAACCCCGACGCGCTCGGCATTCTCCTCGGTGATCTGTAGCCCCGAGTCCTGCATCGCAAGTTCCGCCGCTCCGAGAGCGAACTGGATGAAGAGATCCATTTTCTTGATCTCTTTTTTGTCGATGTAGAGCTCCGGATCGAAATCGCGAACCTCGCCAGCGATCTGCGTCGGCAAGCTCGAAGCATCGAAGCGGGTGATGGGGCCAATTCCGGACTGGCCCTGCATCAGGGCAGTCCAGTTCTTTTCCACGCCGGTACCGAGGGCGGAAACGACCCCGACGCCAGTGACGACGACTCTGCGCATGATCCTCTGGATCCTCCGTATGGAAACTTCTCTTCCCGACGTCGAGCCAGGGCTGGGTCCTGGCACGACGGGTTCCGGGCCGCCCCGGCGTCCGGTGGAGCAGGTAGGGGGGAAGAGGGGTCACCCTCTTCTCCCCTCCGTCAACGGTCAGGCGTGCTCGGTAATGTAATCGACGGCGTCCTGGACGGTCTGGATCTTCTCGGCGTCCTCGTCGGAGATCTCGATGTCGAATTCCTCCTCCAGTGCCATCACCAGTTCGACGGTGTCGAGAGAATCGGCGCCAAGATCATCCATGAAAGATGCCTCGGAAACCACCTGGTCTTCGTCGACGCCAAGCTGCTCCGCCACGATCTGCTTTACTCTTTCAGCCACAGTAGCCATGAGTGTCTTCCTCCTTCGTTGTGTTCGGTCCGATGTCAGTTGATCGGTTTCGAATCAGTTGAAATGGTTGTTACATGTACATCCCGCCATTGACCGCCAGCACCTGGCCGGTGATATACCCGGAGGCCTCGGAGGCGAGGAACAGGACGGCATTGGCGATATCCTCGGAAGAACCGAGCCGCTCCAGAGGAATCTGGGTGGTCAGTTCCTGGCGGGTTTTTTCCGGCAAGGCATCGGTCATCTCGGTGGCAATGAAACCGGGAGCCACGGCATTGACGGTGACGGCGCGCTTGGCCAGTTCCCGGGCGTTCGATTTGGTCAACCCGATCAGCCCGGCTTTGCTGGCGCAGTAGTTGGCCTGTCCGGCATTCCCCATCTGGCCGACCACGGAGGCAATATTGATGATGCGACCGTAGCGCTGCTTGGACATCACCTTGGTGGCAGCGCGCGAGCAAAGAAATGCCCCCTTGAGATTGACATTGAGCACAGCATCCCAATCTTCGTCTTTCATCCGCAGCATCAGGGCGTCGCGGGTGATCCCGGCATTGTTCACCAGAATGTCGACCCGCCCGAAGGCAGCCACCGCCTCCGCAAACACCCGCTCGACATCGGCCATCACGGTAACGTTCCCCTGCAGGGCAATGGCTTCACCCCCCGCCGCTTTGATCTCGGCAGCCAGTTTCTCGTTGGTTTCCTGCAGCATGTCAACGGCAACAATGGTCGCCCCCCGACTGGCCAAGGCGAGGGAAATCGCCCGCCCAATCCCCCGGGAAGCGCCGGTAACCAGCGCCACTTTACCTTTAGGCATGAAATCACTCCTTCCTGATGAGCACTGGACTGCGGGAGAGGTTCCCCTCTCCTGCGCTAAAGCGCCTTGAGCCCAGCCAGGTCTTCGACCCCCTGGCCAGCAGCGTTGTTGGCGATCCGCTTGATCAGCCCGGTCAGAACCTTCCCCGGACCAAGTTCAATGAATCGTGTGACACCAAGCTCTTCCATCCTGCGCACCGACTCTTCCCAGCGCACCGGGGCACTTACCTGAGCCACCAGCAGCTCCCGCACCCGCACCGGGTCGATGTTGGGCTCCGCCTCAACGTTGGTGACCACCGGCACCGACAGGGGGTGGATCTCTACCCCGGCCAGAACCGTTCGCAGCCGCTCACCCGCGGGGGCCATCAAGGCACAGTGGAACGGGGCACTGACCGGCAACAGCAGAGCCCGCTTGGCCCCACGTTGCTTGGCCAAAGCGGAGGCCCGCTCGACGGCTTCGGCATGGCCGGCGATAACCACCTGGCCGGGGCTGTTGAAGTTGGCCGGAGCGACCACCTCCCCTTGCGCCGCCTCTCGGCAAACCGCCGCCAACTCCTCTCCATCGAGGCCGATCACCGCCGCCATCGCACCGACCCCCACCGGCACCGCTTCCTGCATGAAAGCACCGCGCTGGCGGACCGTGCGCACGGCGTCACTGAATTCGAGAGCGCCGGCGGCGACCAGGGCCGAGTATTCCCCCAGGGAATGGCCGGCCGCGTAGGCGGCCGTCAACCCGATTTCCTGCTGCACCACCCGCCACACGGCAATGCTGGCGGTGAGGATGGCCGGCTGGGTGTTGGTCGTCAGGCGCAGCGCTTCCTCGGGACCGTTGAAACAAAGATCCGCCATGTCGAGGCCGAGAGTGTCGCTCGCCTCGACAAAAGTCTGCCGGGCGACGGGGAAGTTATCGGCAAAGACCCGGCCCATTCCTGCATATTGAGACCCTTGGCCGGGGAAAATAAAAGCAATCATGGAGCATTCTCCTCCCGAGGTGGCCGACGGCTCACCAGCGAACCAAAGCAGAGGCCCAGGTGAAACCACCACCGAAAGCATCAAACAGGACCAGATCCCCCTCCCGCAGCAGGCCAGCACGATTGGCCTCATCCAAAGCGATGGGAATGGAAGCGCCGGAGGTGTTGCCGTAGCGCTCCACATTCATAAAGACCTGCTCGTCGGCCAGACCAAGCCGCTTGGCGGTGGCTTCGAGGATGCGCCGATTGGCCTGATGCGGAATCAGCAGCCGCAGATCGGCGGCGGTGACGCCATTGGCCTCCAACGCCTCGTTGGCGACCTCGGACAGGGAACGCACCGCCACCTTGAACACTTCGTTCCCTTGCATCTTCAGGAACGGGAGGCGGGCTTCCAGCCCCTCCGGTGAGGCGGGGTTACGGGAGCCGAAACCGGCCTGATAGAGCAGTTCCCAGCAGGAGCCGTCAGCGTGCAGATGGGTCGACAAAATGCCCGCTTCCCCGTCCGACGGCGCCAGCACCACGGCGCCGGCGCCATCCCCGAACAGGACGCAGGTGTTGCGGTCTTGCCAGTCGACAATCCGAGTCAGAATTTCGGCGCCGATCACCAGCACCCGGCGGGCAACACCGGTCTGGATCTGTCGCATCCCGGCATCAAGGGCGTACACGAAGCCGCTGCAAGCGGCGGAGATGTCAAAAGCAGCCGCCTGGGTGGCGCCGAGTTTATGCTGGACCAGGCAGGCGGTAGCCGGCCAGGGGAAATCGCCGGTAATCGTACCGACCACGATCAGATCGATCTCAGCCGCTGTCACCCCGGCCATTTCCATGGCTCGATGGGCGGCATGCACGGCCAAGTCGGAAGTATATTCTCCTGCCGCCGCCACCCGCCGTTCGCGAATGCCGGTACGGCTGAAAATCCATTCGTCTGAAGTATCGAGAAATTTTTCCAGATCGATATTGGTCAGAATTTTTTCCGGCAGATAGGAGCCGGTGCCGATAATGCGCGCTTTTATCACTCTCAGACTCCTGCCAGACTAAACCGGACCGGGTCCGCCGGAAGATCCAGGGGCGGAAGGTGCCAAAAGACTGCCGGTGTTATGTTGGAGCTGGGCCACCAGTTGGTCGTTCACCCGCTTGGTAACATAATCGTGCGCCATCCGGATCGCATTCATGATGGCCCGCGAGTTGGAGCCACCATGGCAGATCATGCCAGTACCCTCGATTCCAAGCAAGGGGGCACCGCCATATTCGGCATAATCGACTTTTTTCCGGAAGGCGGCAAAGGCGGGGCGCGCCAGAAGGTAGCCGAGCTTGGAAAGCAACCGGCCACCGAACTCCTGGCGTAACATGGTCGCCAAGGCTTCCGCCAGCCCTTCCGAAACCTTGAGCACGACGTTGCCGACGAAACCATCGCAGACGACCACGTCCGTCGAGCCGTTGTAGATATCACGCCCTTCGACATAGCCAATGTAGTTGGGCAGGGAGCCTTTGAGAAGCTGGTGGGCCTCTCGGGTCAACTCGTTCCCCTTGCTTTCTTCCGACCCGTTGGAGAGCAGTCCCACCCGGGGTTTTGGCTTGCCGAGCACGTGCCTGGCATAAACTTCCCCCATCAGGGCGAACTGGGCCAGGTGAAACGGCTTGCAATCGACGTTGCCGCCGACGTCGAGGACGAGAGTCTCGGATTTCAGGTTCGGTAAGATGGTGGCGATCGCCGGGCGATCGATCCCCCAGATACGCTTGAGAACGAACATTCCGGCCGCCATCGTCGCCCCCGAATTGCCGGCACTGACGACGGCATGCGCTTCGCCATTTTTCACCAGGTTGAAAGCAACCCGAATGGACGAGTCTTTCTTTTTGCGCACCGCATCGGAGGCCGAATCATGCATCCCGACCACCTCGCTGGCGTGGCGGACTGTCAGATCGAGCCCCTCCGTGGAATGTTTCTTCAGCTCCTCCTCGATCCTGGCCACCTGACCGACCAGGACGATGGAGATGCCCCACTGCCGGGCCGCAGCAACCGCCCCTTCCACCTCTGCCGAAGGCGCATGGTCCCCGCCCATGGCATCGACCGCGACAATAATGCGTTCCTTCAATCAGGGAACCCCTTATTCTTCGCTGCCGATGATTTCTTTACCCTTGTAGGTCCCGCAACT
This sequence comes from Desulfuromonadales bacterium, assembly GCA_014860175.1. GTDB lineage: Bacteria > Desulfobacterota > Desulfuromonadia > Desulfuromonadales > JACZKF01 > JACZKF01. Next base: position 14,736 of record JACZKF010000032.1, read on the forward strand.
GGCGCAAACCCGGTGCGGCTGCTTGGGTTCTTTGCACTGGGGACAGGTGGAGATGCCGGGGGCCGACAAAGCATCGTGGGCCCGGCGCATGTCGCGACGCGACTTGGAAGTCTTCTTCTTGGGAACTGCCATGACTGATTTTCTCCTTGCGGACCGGTCTCAAACCTGGGTCCATGGTATATTACAGCTACTGTGGGCAAACAAGAAAATGTTGCCAACAACCTTCTTTATTCCTTGTCTACCTTGAAATTCTTTAGAACGTCGAAGCGGTTGACCGTGGTGGGACGCTCGCAGCCGCAATCGCCGAGCGTCAAGTCGGCTCCACACTGGGGGCAGAGCCCGGGGCAGGTTTCCTGACACAAAGGTCGAATCGGCAACCCCATGACCAGTTGATCCTGCAGCGCTTCCCGCAGATCGATCGCTTCGCCCTGGAAAGGGATCAGACCCATCTCTTCGGCACTGATCTCGATCCCCTCTTCTTCTTCCGAGTCGGCTGCCGCCTCCGGAAGATCGCGGCTGAACGTCAAGGAAAAGGGGATGACCAGAGGGGTCTCGAACTCTTTCAGGCAACGCCCGCAGACCAGCCGAACCTCGGTTTCAGCGCGACCTTCGATCTGCACCAGGCCATGTACATGGATGGCCCGCAAGGAAATCTGCAATGGCGCCAGAAAAACCACTTCGTCCCCATCAACCACCGACAAGGCCGGGAAGTCTGCCACCTGTTCTTCGAAAGAAAGAAAGAGCCCGCCTTCTTTGATCTGGTCGACGCGAATCTGCATCGATGCACTCCTCGGCCGGTCTGGAGACGGCTAGTATAAGGACTGACCCCTCTTTGTCAAGAGAAAACAGAGGTCGCAGGGGGGCGCAAAGGCGGACCTTTTATTATCCCATTCCTATTGAATTTGCAAGTGATAACTGCTTAATCAATCCTGTCCGGAACCTTGCGCTGGAGGCCTCAGTTACGGTAGAAGATGAATGTGTATCATCCTTTTCAGGAGACTATCCGATGTCCATAGGCAGGGCAAGTCAATCCTTCGACCGTCTGCTGCAAATCATGGCCACCCTGCGCTCCCCCCATGGCTGCGCCTGGGATGCCAGCCAAACCCCCGAAAGCCTCAAGCCTTACCTGGTGGAGGAGGCCTATGAGGTTATGGAAGCGATAGATGATGGCAATCCTGCCGCTATCCGGGAGGAATTGGGAGACCTCCTGCTGCAGATCATCTTTCAGGCCCGCATCTTCGAAGAGCGTGGGGAATTTGACATGGCGGCTGTTGCCGAGGCGATTGCCGATAAACTCGTTCGCCGCCACCCCCATGTATTCGCCGGTGAGACTGACGATGATCCGGTCACCTTAGCCATCCGCTGGGACCAGATCAAGGCCGGGGAGAAACGCGATCGGGGGGAGGAAAATACCGTTTTTGCCGGCATCCCCCGCCATCTGCCGGCTCTGGCACGGGCCCAGAAAAGTATCCTGAAGGCACAGCGGGCCGGATTTCTCGATCTGGACCCGGCGGCCCTGGCAAGAGCGGCGGCCGGACAATTGGCTACTCTGCCGATTTCGCCCCAGGGGGAGGGAAGTCCTGGTGCCGCTCTCGGCGACCTCCTGTTCACCCTTGTCGGCCTGGGAGCTTCTCTGGGCCTTGATGCCGAAGAGGCCTTGCGGCAGGCCACCGACCGATTCTGCCGACGAGCAACAACCGCGGGGAGGGATGGCCGAGCCACTGCTGCCGCGGCCGGAAAAAAATAAATAAATTACCTGCGGCTCGCCGTCAGCAAACCTCGACCGGCGGCGGTACAGGGGAAAACCTCGGTGTTTCGGGGTTCTTTCCCCCTTTTCCACACCCGCTGCGGATAACCTGTGGAAAACCGTGTGCACAACTTCTCTCCCCCTCGGCTTTGCCGCACCCCTAACAACTTGCCTATTTTTTATACATATAATTTATTTCTTTATTATCGGAAACTTACAAAATCGTGCCAAAAACTTTAGAACAGAAATGAATGCAACTTAAGTTTAGATTGGGTAGTTCTCATTGGTCTGTGCATGAACCGTCCTTGCCTCGATGAAAACGAAAAAAGCCTGCAGAATATGCAGGCTTTTTTACCGGTGGATCTGGGAAATCTACTTCTGCTCGGCGGGTGCAGCAGGGGCAGCCTCCTCGGTGGCGGCTTGACCCTCGGTGGCGGCTTGACCCTCAGTGGCGGCTTGACCCTCGGTGGCGACAGGGGCAGCCTGCTCCTCCTGAGCGACGGGAGCGGCCTGCTCGACCGGAGCCGGAGCGGCAACCTGCTCTTCTTTCTTGCAGGCGACCACGGAAACGGCCAACACCATGGCAAGCAACAGAGAAATAGTCGTTTTCAATCTACTCACCTCCTTTCTCTTTACGGTTTAATCTTAAGTTTCTGATCTGTTCGGCCGGGGACTCTACTCTTCTCAGCAAAAAAATCAAGGGGAATTTTTTAGAACATCTGATTGGCAGACCAATAAAGAAAGCCTACGGGGGATTCGAGACATTGAGATAGAT
>JACZKF010000352.1 GCA_014860175.1 Desulfuromonadales bacterium
GTCGGGCGGCAGCGTACCGGTGCACGGCGGCATGGTCCTTTGCCTGACCCGGATGAACCGCCTCCTGGAGATCGATGAGGAGAACCTTACCGCCACCGTCGAGCCCGGCGTCATTACCCTCGACCTGTTCAACGCCGTAGCCGCCAAGGGGCTCTTCTACCCCCCCGACCCCGGTTCGCAGAAGATCTCCACCCTCGGTGGCAACGTCGCCGAGAATGCGGGGGGGCTGCGGGGGCTGAAGTACGGCGTGACCCGTGACTACGTCATGGCCCTCAAAGGGGTACTCGCCGATTTGAGTGTCGTCGCCACCGGCGGCAAGAGCGTCAAGGATGTCGCTGGCTACGGGTTCAAGGATCTGCTGGTCGGCAGCGAGGGGACCTTGGGGATCATCACCGAGATCACCGTCAAGCTGATCCCGCCGCCGCAGACCAAGCGCACCATCCTTGCCTACTTCCGCGACATGCGCACCGCCGGCGAGGCGGTGTCGCGGATTATCGCCGCCAAGATCATCCCTTCGACGCTGGAGATCATGGACCGCGCCACCATCAACTGCATCGAGGATTACGTCAAGATCGGCCTGCCGCGCCACATGGCGGCGCTGCTGCTGATCGAGGTCGACGGCCATCCGGCCCCGGTGGCCGAAGAGGCCGAAGCGGTGCGCCAGGTGCTGGAGCAGGTCGGCGCCGCCGAGATCCATCTGGCCGAGACGGCCGAGGAGGCGGCCGGCCTGGCGGCGGCGCGGCGTACCGCCTTATCGGCGCTGGCTCGCGTCTCTCCCACCACCCTGTTGGAAGACGCCACGGTGCCGCGCTCGCGCCTGGCCGAAACCTTCGCCGAGATCGAGCGTCTGACGGAAAAGTACCGGCTCCAAGTCGGCACCTTCGGCCATGCCGGGGACGGCAACCTGCACCCCACGGTTTTGTGCGACGAGCGCAATGCCGATGAAATGGGGCGTGCCCACGACTTCTACAACGAACTGTACGAGCAGGTGCTCGCCTGGGGGGGGACCGTTTCCGGCGAACATGGCATCGGCATGGCCAAAAAGGAATATCTCGCCCGCCAGATCGGCGCCGGCGGCGTGCGGGTGATGAAACGCATCAAGCAGGCCTTCGATCCCGAAGGGATGCTCAACCCGGGCAAGATCTTTGACGAAGGGGAGCCAGGCACGCGGCCGCGGTTGGAGGAGGGGTTCCGTGTCTCTGAATGACCCGAAGGGAAATTTCAAGGAGCAGGACGCCCCCCGCTATGAGGACACCCTGCAGTGCATGCGCTGCGGCTTCTGCCTGCCGACCTGCCCCACCTATGCGCTGACCGGCCGGGAGCGCTCCAGCCCCCGCGGGCGGGTCGCTCTGGCGCGGGCGGTGGCTGAGGAGAAGCTCGAGTTTACCGCGGCAGTCAAGGAAGAGGCCTTCTTCTGCCTCGATTGCCGCGCCTGCACCACCGCCTGCCCCTCGGGGGTGCGCGCCGGCGAGGTGATGGAAGTCTGCCGCAGCCAGGCGCATGCCTTCTACCCCTTGGGGAGTGCGGGCAAGGCGTTCCGGGAGTTCATCCTGCAGCGCATGCTCCCCTCCCCCACCCTGTTGGAGAGCTCGATGCTGCCGACCCGGCTTTATCAGCGGCTCGGCATCCAGTGGCTGGTGCGCCATTCGAAGGTGCTCAAACTCGGCCCCGACTGGATGGACAAAGCCGAGGGGATGCTGCCGAAGCTGGAAAAGCCGCTGCGCCCGCAGCTTCCCGATCTCGTCCCGGCCCAGGGGGAAAAGCGCGGTCGGGTCGGCTTCTTCCTTGGCTGCGTGATGACCCTGATGTATCCCAGCGTGTCGCGCAACACCGTCAAGGTCCTGTCCCATCAGGGCTTCGAGGTGGTCACCCCCAAGGAGACCAAATGCTGTGGCGCCCCGCACCTGTCCGAAGGGGACCGGGAAAGCGCTCGGCAGCTGGCTCTGTTCAACCTCGATCTCTTTCTCGAACAGCAGGTGGATTACATCGTCACCGACTGCGCCGGCTGCGGCGCCGCCCTCAAGGAGTATGAGGAGCTGCTGGAAGGACGGGCCGAGCGCGAAAAACTCGCCCGCTTCCGAGCCAAGATCCGCGATATTTCCGAATTCCTGGGCGAAGTCGGCCTGCGCACCGAAGGCCTCAAGGCGGTGCCGACCACCGTCACCTACCACGAGCCGTGCCATCTTTGCCACGCCCAGGGGATTTCCGCCCAGCCGCGCGATATCCTGCGGCAGATTCCCGGTGTGGTCCTGCGCGAGATGCAGGAAGCCAGCTGGTGCTGCGGTTCGGCCGCCACCTGGGGGCTGAAGTACACGCAGGAGAGCCAGCAGGTGCTCGACCGCAAGCTGGCCAACCTGCAGGCCACCGGCGCCGAACTGCTGGTCACCGCCAACCCCGGCTGCCAGCTGCAGCTCGCCTGGGGGGTGCGCCGGGCCGGGATGCCGCAGGAAGTGCTGCATATCATGGAGCTGCTGGGGCGCGCGACCCCCGGATGACGCCTGGGAAGCCGGGGCCGAACGCAACAGCCTTGTCTTTGTCCGGCTTCCGTGCTATGAAGCGACGGCATTTTATTCCTTCTTCTGGATCATCTGTATGGCCAAGGTCTTCACCCCCATTCGCCCCCGCCGGATTTCCGAGGAGATCGTCGAGCAGATCAAGGAGCTGATCTCCCGGGGCGAACTCCAGCCCGGTGAGCGCATCCCTGCCGAGCGGGAGCTGGCGACGTTGCTGGGAGTGAGCCGGCCGTCGGTACGCGAGGCGATCACGGTGCTCGAAGCGATGGGTTTTCTCGATTCCCGCCAAGGGGGAGGGACCTACGTGCGCTCCCTCGCCCAGACCTCCCTCGCCGACCCCCTTTCCAGCCTGGTGGGGGAGAAAGACCCGCGCATGCTGCACGCCCTGGCGGAAGTACGCCTGGGGCTGGAGAGCTGGTCCGCTTATCTGGCCGCCCTGCGGGCGCGACCGGAAGAGATCGAGCGGATGCGCGAGCTGTTGCGGATCATGGTACAGCAGGCCAAGGGCGGAGGGTGGGACGCCGAAATCGATGCCCAGTTCCACTACGCCATCACCGCCGCCACCCACAACACCTTGCAGGTGCATGTCCTCAATACCATTCACTCCCTCTTCCATACGACCATCCAGGTGGCCCTCACCGAGTTCTATCGCAAGGAAGGCTACACCGATCTGCTGCTGCGCCAGCACGGCGAAGTTATCGAGGCCATCGCCGAGGGGAATCCAGAACTGGCACGAGAGAAAATGATGGCCCACCTTCGCCTGGTCGAAGAGAAAATGGCCGAACTGCTCAAAGCCAAGTAGCCGCAGCCCGATGCAGAAGACCTTGACCCGAGAGTACTCCCTGCGCATCGATGAAGCCGATTGGACGGGACGGGCTCGCCCGGTATCGCTGTTGAACGTCCTGCAGGACGCCGCCTTTGTCCATGCTACGGCGCTGGGGGTGGGGGTCGAGGAGCTGATGCGACGCAACATGACCTGGGTGCTGTCGCGCTACCGGGTCCGCTTTCTGGCTTATCCGCCGGTCCATGGGCGGTTGCAGGTCGTCACCTGGCCCTCTTCGCGGGAAGGGCGAAGCACCACCCGAGATTTCGAGATCCGCAGCACCGGGGGGGAGTTGCTCGCTGTCGCCACCAGCGCCTGGGCCCTGCTCGATCTGCAGAGCCGGCGACCACTGCGGCTGGACGAGATCCTGCCGGACTACCCGCTGGAGAGCCGCCGCGCCCTCGAATTCTCCCCGGAGCGCCAACCGCTGCCGGAGCGCAGCGACCGCGAACTCCCTTTTCGCGTACGACTGGGCGATCTCGACATCAACCGCCATGTCAATAACACCATTTATCTGCAATGGGCCCTGGAGACGGTGCCGCCGGAAGTCGCCGAATCGTTGCGGCCGCAGGAGATCGAAATCTCTTACCGGGCCGAGGCCCGCTACGGCGATACCGTGCTCTCCCGCCTGGCCAGGGGCGAGAGTGGGTCCGACTTCCTCCATCAGCTTCTCAGCCAGGAAAGCGGTCGCGAGTTCGCTCGCCTGCACACTGCCTGGCGAAACTTTCCCGCCTAAATCGGGAACTTTTTTCCAAATTGAGTTTTAGTTCCAGCCTCCCGCGCTTCCCGGAAAAAAAATTTCCCCCCCCTCTCCAGCTCCGGCTAAGCCAGAGCCCCCATGAAAAGCTCCAATTATCTAAAAATAAACACCTTTCTAAAAAATAGGGGTATTGACACCCATTCCCCCTGGTCATACCATTTGGCCTGTAAACTCAGTTTCGCCCCCCTGACGGCCAACGGCACCGTTCGGGCAGGACGTGCACCTCCAGCCGGAAAATGAATGGGAGAAGTTTTATGATCGGGTTCCTGCAGCAGTTGAGGAATCGCCTGATGAGTCACCTGGAGCCGGCCGCGGCTCGCTATATGCACCACCAGGCCTGCGCCTTTGCCCACCGTGAACTGCCGGCGGCCCCCCTGGAGCACCAGGCCGACGCCGGACCGTCCGGTCCGGGACCGCTGCGGTTTACGTTCCGCACCCGGCCACGGCTGGGATGGTTCCATTTTCTCTGCCGCTGCCGTTAATCTCCACCAGCGATCCCACTAATCATGAGGCAGTCCGCCACCGGCGGTCTGCCTCTTTTTTTTCCCCTCTTCCGGGCAATCCTGTCCCCCCATCCCCCTCGGTGAAACGGCCCGGCTTGCATTTGCCTCGGCAGCAGGTAAAGGGAAGAGAGCAGCAGGGCGCCAGGCAAGGAGGGTCCAATGAACCAGAGAACACCGATGCTGATCTCCCCGCGCTGGCTGGTGGTCGCCATCCTCACCTTCGTGGTCGGCTTCGCCGTCCTCGGCTTTCTCGCCCGGCGGGTCCACACCGAGCATCCGCCGATCCCCCAGGAGGTGCGCAGTCCGCAAGAGACCGTCGTCTTCAGCGGCGAGGAGGTGATGGCCGGCCAGCATCTGTTCCAGAAGTACGGCCTGATGCAGTACGGCACCCTGTTCGGCCACGGTGCCTACCTGGGGCCGGACTTCACCGCCCAGTACCTGCACGAGGGGGCGGTCGCGATGGTCGGCTTCTACCAGCGCCAGGGGGGGAGCGAAGCCGAGGCCCAGGCCCAGGTGCTGCAGGAACTGAAGAACAACGCCTACGACCCCGCCTCCGGCATCCTGCGCTTCAGCGCCGGCCAGACCCACGCCTTCGAACAGATGCTCGACTACTACCGGGAATGGTTCGGGCCGCCGGCGTCCCAGCAGGGGCTGCGCCGGCCGCAACTGGTCGACCCGGAAGAGGTCCGGCAGATCACCGCCTACTTCGCCTGGGCCGCCTGGACCACCTCCACCCTCCGGCCGGGGACGACCCACTCCTACACCAACAACTGGCCCCCCGAGCCGCTGGCCGGCAATCAGCCGACCGCCGACGCCCTGATCTGGAGCGTGCTCAGCCTCATCGCCCTGCTCGGCGGGGCGGGGATCGTGCTGTTCATCTTCGGCCGCTTCCACTGGCTCGGCTGGGAACGGGTCGAGCAGGAGGAGCTCCAGGAGCGGCGCTTCCGCTCGCCGGAGCAGGTCCGCCTCACCCCTTCCCAGCGGGCCGTCCCCTGGTACTTCCTGGTGATCGCCGGACTGTTTCTGCTCCAGGGGCTCCTCGGCGGGGTCAATGCCCACTACCATGTGGAAGCCGAAGGGTTCTACGGCCTCGGCCTCGGCAACTGGTTCCCCTACAATCTGACCCGCATGTGGCACCTGCAGCTGGCCCTGTTCTTCATCGCCGCCAGTTTTCTTGCCATGGGGATCTTCCTGGTGCCGATGATCGCCGGCCGCGAGCCGAAGCACCAGGACAAGCTCGCCCTGATCCTGTTCGGCGCCCTGGTGGTGGTCGTTCTCGGAAGTCTGGCGGGGGAGGGGGCGAGCATCCTCGGCTTCATCGGCACCGACGGACCCTGGTTCTGGGTCGGCTCCCAGGGGTGGGAGTACCTCGATCTGGGGCGGATGTGGCAGATTCTGCTGACGGGGGGGATGTTCCTCTGGGTCTTCATCCTCTTTCGCGGCCTGCGCGAGAAGCTCCCCGGGGAGCACCCGGGAAACATGCCGTGGCTGTTTCTCTTCAGTGCCCTGTCGATCCCTTTCTTCTACGCCGCCGGCATGGCCTTCGGCAAGATCGTCAACTTCGCCGTCATGGATTTCTGGCGCTTCTGGGTGGTGCATCTGTGGGTGGAGGATTTTCTCGAGCTGTTCACCACCATCATGGTCGCCTACATCTTCGTCCTGCTCGGCGTGGTGCGGCCGAAAGTGGCGACCACGGTGATCTATCTCGATATCATCCTCTACTCCATCGGCGGGGTGATCGGCACCATGCATCACCTCTATTTCAGCGGCGCCCCGGCCGAACACATGGCCCTGGGCGCCTTCTTCTCGGCCATGGAGGTGATTCCGCTGCTCCTTCTGACCTACGAGGCGTGGCGGTTCATGCGCCTCGGCGCCCCGGCGGGCGAGCGCTCGATGCTCGGCACCAGCAGCATCGCCTTCCCCCACAAGTGGGCGGTGATGTTTCTCATCGCCGTCGGCTTCTGGAATTTCCTCGGCGCCGGGGTGCTCGGTTTCCTCATCAATCTGCCGATCGTCAGCTACTACGAAATTGGCACCCAGTGGACCGCCACCCACGGCCATGGCGCCATGATGGGGGTCTACGGCATGCTCGCCATGGGCTTTTTCATGTTCGTCGCCCGCTATTTCATCCCCCGCGACCGGGGGAGCGACCGGGCGATGGCCATCGCCTTCTGGAGCCTGAACATCGGCCTGGCCTGGATGCTCTTCGTCAACCTCTTCCCGGTCGGGCTGCTGCAGATGCACACCGCCCTGGAGCAGTCGTACTGGCAGGCGCGGGAGCCGGCGTTTTTCCTCCGCCCCCTGGTCCGGGTTCTCGAGTGGCTGCGGCTGCCGGGAGATGCGCTGTTCATCGTCGGCGGCATCCTGCCGGTCCTCTATCTGGCCGGGCGGATGTGGAGCAACCGCCATCGCCCCGGGGAGTTGCCGCTGGAGGCCGGGGTCGAAGCGTTCACCGAACGGAAACCAGGGGCGGCTCCCCGCAGCTAGCCAAACCCGGTTGCCGCCCCTGGCCGTTTTGTGCCACACTGCCCCTCTGCTTTCCTTGGGGGGACCGATGCTGCCTCGGCTGATCCTGCTGACCGCTCTGCTCCTCGGCTCGCCGCATTCTCTGCCGGCGGCCGAGGCGCCTCTTCCCGTCGGCCTGCGGGCGCTGCTTGCCACCTACCCGCAGCAGCTTTGCGGCGCCCGCCCCGATCTCCTCCTCTGGTGCGACGGCACGGTCATGGCCTGGGACGACGGGAAAGTCAAAAGCCTCTCCGAGCGCCTGGAGGAGGCCGACCTCGAGGACCAGTTCGCCCTCCCCTACCCGGCCGGCCCGGATTATCCGATCCCGCCGCCGGCCGGCTTCGACCCGGGGCGCAGCCGTCACGAGCCGTTCTTCCGCAAAATGTACGGCGCCGACCGCAGCGAGGTGGAGAAGAACCTGGCCAGCGTCGCCTGGCCCTTCGGCACCCAACCGACGAGGCTGCAGGTGACCCGGACCAACGGCGTCGATCAGCGGCTGCGCCGGATCATCGACGAGCTGCAGGGGCTGCCGACGCCGCTGCGGGAGATCCTGGCCGAACCGGCCGGCGGCTACTTCTGGCGCCCCATCGCCGGCACCTCCCGCCTCAGCCTGCACAGCTTCGGCATCGCCGTCGACCTCGGCGGCCGCTTCGCCGACTACTGGCGCTGGGATGCCGAAAAAAGCGGCGGCTCCTTCCCCTGGCGCAACCGCATCCCCTGGGAGATCGTCGAGATTTTCGAACGCCACGGTTTCATCTGGGGGGGGAAGTGGCACCACTACGACAGCATGCACTTCGAGTACCGGCCGGAGCTGCTGATGGCTCTCCCCTGAGCCGGACGTCAGCAGAGCGCCAACTCTCCCCCCATCACGCAATCCCTCAGCCGCATTCAGATTAAAGGGATGGGGCTGTATTCTTCGATTATCCCTGGAGAGCTTGTCGCTGGCGTAGGTTAATAGCGACGAAACCAGTCGATGAGTGCTGTATGCGCGGGACTGGGTTGGCCGGTGGCGGGGATCGCATTGCCGGCGTAGAGGCCGAGGGCGGTGGCGCTCAGCGCCTCGGTGAAGCTGACTCCGGTCGTCCAGTTCGTCCCGTCCGCCGACCACCAGACGCTCCAGACGCTGCCGGCCCGCTTGACCCGCAGATACCTGGGGGCGCCACTGGTGATCGTCCGATTCAGCTTGACACTGGCGGCGCCGAGCCGCACCGAGGCGACGAAGAGCCGAGTGGCGCTGCCGTCCCCCATCAGCTCGAAGCGCAAAAACCGTCCCGGCTCCGCCTCCACTACAATCCCCTGCATCTGGTAGCGGCTGCGCACTTCGGAATCGAATTTCGCCGCCACCTCGAAATCGCCCGCCGGCGCCGGCTGCAGCAGGCGCGGGGCGTGGTTGCCGGTAGTCCACAAGTCGTGCTCGACCCCAGCCGGCACGCCGAGCGACAACCGGCCGCCGCTGAGGTTGACGGTGGCGTCACCGTGCGGGTCGACCAGGGTCCAGAGAGAAGCGTTGAGACTGCTGCCGGCGAATTCGTCTCCATGGGGGGGGGCCGGGATGGTGCTCTCCTGGACGAAGGTAGCGCTCACCGAGCGGCTGCGGTCCATCACCACCGTCTCCGGGTTGAGCGACCCCTGAAGATCGCCGCTCCAGCCGGAGAAGCGCCAGCCGGAGGCCGCCTGGGCGGTCAGTACCACCTGCTCGCCGGCACTGTAGGTTGCGCGGTCGGGGGAACGGCTGACCAGCCCCTGGCCGCTGACCGATACCGCCAGGGTGTAGGTCACCGCGGCGGTGGTACGAAAGCTATCGACGGCTGCCAGCCGCTGGTTGCCGGCGGCGTCCCTGGCCTCCAGGCGAAAGTAGTAGCGGCTATCCGGCGCCAGGGCGTCGAGGGTCAGGGAGTGGGCCGTGACCAGGGCCGAGTTCTCGACCCGGCCGCCAGTGACCGCCTCGGTCAGGCCATAGGCGACCGCCCCTTGGGCCGGCTCATTGGTGGTAAAGGCGATGGTCGCCTGAGTGGCACCGGTCGCCAGCGCCACCCCGGAGATGACCGGCGCCGTGGTGTCCGCGGGGGGAGGGACGGAGGAGGTGCGAAACCAGTCGACGAGAGCCGTGTGCGCCGGGTTGGGGGTGGCGTTGCCGGCGTAGAGCCCGACGGCGGTGGCGCTGAGCGCCTCGGTGAAGCTGACTCCGGAGGTCCAACTGCTGCCGTCGGCCGACCACCAGACACTCCAGCTGTCGCCGGTGCGCTTCAGCCGCAGGTACTTGGGAGCGCCGCCGCTGATCGCCCGATTCACCTTGACGCTGGCCGACCCCGGGCGCACCGAGGCGACAAACAAGCGGGTGGCGCTGCCGTCCCCCATCAGCTCCACGCGCAGAAAGCGCCCCGTCTCCGCCTCCACCACAATTCCCTGCATCTGGTAGCGACTGCGCACTTCCGAGTCGAATTTGGCCGCCACCTCGAAATCGCCCGCCGGCGCCGGCTGCAGCAGTCGCGGGGCGTAGTTGCCGCTGGTCCACAGGTCATGCTCGACCCCGGCCGGTACGCCGATCGACAACCGGCCTCCGCTGACGGTGACGGTAGCGTCGCCGCGAGGGTCGATCAGGGTCCAGAGCGAGCCGTTGAGGCTGCTGCCGTCGAATTCGTCGGCGTAAGGGGGGGCCGGAGTGGTGCTCTCCTGGACGAAGGTGGCGCTCACCGAGCGGTTGCGGTCCATCACCACCATCGCCGGGTTGAGCGCCCCCTGCAGGTCGCCGCTCCAGCCGGAGAAGCGCCAGCCGGAGGCCGGCTGGGCGGTCAGCACCACCTCCTCGCCGGCGCTGTAAGTGGCGCGGTCGGGAGCGCGGGCGACCGTCCCCTGGCCACTGGTCGACACCGTCAGGGTGTAGGTCACCGGCGCGGTGCTCAAGGGGCGGACATTCACCTCCCCGAAGCGCACATCCGTATGGTGCGCCACCAGCAACAGGGAGCCGGAGACCGGATCGGTGCTCAGGCCGGTGCCGGTCAGAAGCCAGGCGCCCGGTTCTCCCTGACTGGCCGGCCACACCTTGAAGCGGTAGACCGGTTCGCCGGTCGCCAGCGTCTCCACCCGCATCTTGAACCAGTAGGTGGTGCCAATCTGCAGCTGCAGCCCGCTGCTATCCTCGACCGTCAGCCGGCCATTGAGGAGCAGCTTGAACTTTTTACTCCCCCAGCCGAACCAGGCGCTGGCTCCCACCGGCCGCCAGCCGAACAGCGGCTGCTGGCCGAAAGAGCCGTCGGAGGTGGTATGACCGTTCCAGCGCATCTGCAGGCCGAGGCCGGGGGCGGTGCTGATCGGGTTGAAGCCGGCCGGATCAACTTCCATGACGGTGAGCGGGACGGTCACTTCATAATCGCGCCAGCTGCTGTCGCCGATGGCCAGCAACCGGTCATAGCCGAGAATCGTCGGCCGAACGCCGTCGCTGGCGGCCTGCCAGAGACCGTCGACCACCTGCACCGTCGCCGGCAGCTGGCCGGCGGTGCGCCAGTCGATCTGATACGGCAGGGGCCATTTCTGACCGGAGGGGTAGTCGATGGTGACCGTTTCTCTGCTCTCCCCCCCATACAGGTCGCGGGCGATGAGTTCGACCCGGTTGCTGCCGGGGACCAGTTGGGCAAAATCGATGTCGGCGTTGAAATCGCCGGGGGAGGCGAGCCGCCGGCCGTCGGGCCCCACCGATAGCGCCCGTTCGCTCCCCCCGTTGAGGCGGTAGGAGAGCGAGGCGAGATCGGCGCAGCCGTCGAGATTCCCCAGCAGGTTGACCCAGCGCTGGGCGCTCCCCGGATCGCCGAAGACCTGCATCAAGCCGTACCAGGGGTTGATCCGGCAGCCGGCAGGGGGGGCGGCGGTGCGGGTAGTAACGACGTTGGAGACCCGACGGTTGCCGTCTGCGTCCCAGGCTTCGACGCGCAGGTAATAACGGGTGTCGGAGCGCAGTCCGACCAGCTCGACCGAATGGGCCAGGGTCAAAGACGAAGCGGTGACCGAACCGAGCTCACAGGCGCTGGTCAGGCCGTAAAAAACGCTGCCGCCCGCCGGCTCATCGGTTGTCCAGTCGACCACCAGCGAGGTCGTACGCGGGGTGATGGAGATGTTGGAGATGGTCGGCGCCGTCAGGTCGAGGCCGCCGGAGCCGTCCTCCGGAACGATCGGCGCCGCCGTGTCGAAGACATAATCGATCAGTGCGGTATGGGCGGGCGCCGGACTGCCTGAATTGCCGGCGTAGACCCCGACCGTGGCGCCAGCGGCGGCGGCGGCAAAATCGGCGCCGCTGCTCCAGCTGGTGCCATCGGGGGAATAGAGCAGGCGCCAGCGCTCAGCGTTGCGCTCCAACCGCAAGTGGAAGGGGGGAGTGGTGAAAATGCTCCGGTCGGCACGCACCGTCACCTTGCCACTGCGGATCTCCGCCACGTACAACCGGGTGCGGGAGCCGTCCCCCAGCAGTTCGAAGCGCAGCAGCCCACCCCCCGTCTCTTCCACCAGAAATCCCTGGGTCTGGTATTTCGCCCCGACGGGCGAATCGAATTTTGCATCCAGAGAGAAGCTGCCGCTCGGGCACGGTTGCATCAGGCGCGGCGCAAAGGCGCCGTCGGTCCAGATGTCGTGCGGGGTGCCGGCGGGGACCGAAATCACCAGACGGGCATCGCCACTGCCGGCCCCTTCGGTGCGCACGCTGCCGTCTCCCCGAGGATTGCTGAAGGTCCAGCGCTGCAGATCGAGGTTGGCCTGGTTGAAATCGTCTGACTCGAAGCCGTAAGCCGGCAGAGCCAGTAGCAAGAGAAGAAGAAGAATCGTCCAGCAACGAGACAGGTCGGGGGAGCAAAACATGTGAAACCCTCCATGAAATATAAGCCATTCACATTGGATATCATTCACGAGGGATGTTGGCA
>JACZKF010000353.1 GCA_014860175.1 Desulfuromonadales bacterium
CCCCCAGGTCGAACTGGCCGCCACCCTCCCCTTTCCGCTGGTCGGCATCGGCGCTTCCGCCGGCGGGCTGAAGGCCCTCGAACGCTTCTTCGACCATCTCCCCCCCGACAGCGGCATGGCCTTCGTGGTGGTGCAGCATCTCGATCCCCGCCGGGAGAGCTATCTCGGTTCGCTGCTGCAGAGCCACACCGCCATGGCGGTTCGCACCATCGAGGGAGGGATGTTGGCGGCGGTGAACACCGTCTATATCAAGCCGCCGAACAGCTCCCTGACCATCCGCCACGGCCGCTTTCACCTGCAGCAGCCGGCGGTCCATGCCGGGGTGAGGCTCGATATCGACGAATTCTTTGATTCCCTGGCCCAGGACCAGGGGGAGAACGCCATCGCCATCGTCCTTTCCGGGGCCGCCAGCGACGGCACCAAGGGGGTGCGGGCCATCAACGCCGCCGACGGCCTGGTGCTGGCCCAGGAGACCGAAGAGGCCGAGTATGACAGCATGCCCAGCCACGCCATCAAAACCGGGGTGGTCGATCTGGTGCTGCCGGTGGAGAAGATGGGGGAGGAGCTGGCCCGCTATGTCCGGCATTCCCGCACCGCCCGCCGGGAGGTGCGCCGGCAGATCACCGGGAAGCGCTTCGATGGCCCCCTGCAGCAGGTGCTGACGACGGTGCAGCGCGTCACCGGGCACGATTTCTCCCACTACAAGAAGAACACCGTCCGCCGCCGCATCGAGCGGCGCCTGGCCATCCACCAGCTCGACCGTCTGGCGGACTATGTCCGCTTCATAGGGGAACACCCGCAGGAGGTTGAGGCGCTGTTCAAGGATCTGCTGATCAACGTCACCAGTTTCTTCCGCGACCCGAAGGCCTTCGGGGCCCTCGGGGAGGAGCTGGCCGCAATGCTGGCCGAGCACGAGCCCGAGCGGCTGGTACGGGTCTGGGTCCCCGGCTGCGCCACCGGCGAGGAGGCCTATACCCTGGCGATCCTGCTGCTGGAGACGATGGAGAAGCTGAAGCAGAGCTTCCCGGTCAAAATCTACGCCACCGACATCAACCCGCAAAGTATCGAGTGCGGTCGGGAGGGGCGATATCCCGAAAGCATCGCCGCCGATCTTTCCGAGGAGCGCCTCGGCCATTTTTTCCTCCGGCAGGGGAATGATTTCCGGGTCAGCGAGCAGTTGCGGGAGATGACGGTCTTTGCCGTTCACGACCTCACCCGCGATCCCCCCTTCTCCCGCCTCGACCTGGTGAGCTGCCGCAATCTCCTCATCTACATGGACAGCGCCCTGCAGAAGAAGGTCGTCCCTCTGCTGCACTATGGGCTCAGGCCGGGGGGGCTGCTGCTGCTCGGCACCTCGGAGGAGGTGGGACCCTTCACCGAAGAACATTTCGTGGCGGTGAACCGCAAATGGAAGCTTTTTCGGGCCCGGCCCCTGTCGCCGGCCGGACGCCATCCGATCCCCGTTCTGACCCTGCCTCCGCGGTTCCGGGAGGAAACGGGCCGCAAGCAGGAGAAGAAACAGCTGCCGTCGCCGGCACCGGCCGTCGACAGAGGGCGAAGCAGCCGGGAGACGGCGTTGCGCCAACTGGTGGAGACGACAATCATGGAAGAGTATGCCCCGCCGGGGATCGTCGTGGATGAGCGAGATCGCGTTCTCTATTTCCAGGGGGACACCGGCCGGTTTCTCTCCCCCCCCCGGGGGGAACCGAGCTTCGAGCTGCTGAAGATGGCCCGGGGAGGCCTCGCCGACATCCTCGCCGAGCTGCTACCCAAGGCCCGACAGGAGAAGCGGCGGCTGGTGCACAAGGGGGTGAGCATCCCCCTGCACGGCTTCCCGCTGACCCTCGATGTCGCCGTCAAACCGCTGGTCGAGGCCGGCCCCGGGGCGCTCCTGGTAACCTTCGAGAAACTGGATGCGGAGGCCGGCGCAGTCGGCAGCGCCGACGCGCCGCCGGATGCCCGCATCGCTATTCTGGAGCGGCAGCTCTTTGCCGCCCGGCAGGAGCTGCAGGCGACCATCGAAGAGCTGGAGACGGCCAACGAAGGGCTGCAAAACGCCAATGAGGAGCTGCAGGCGAACAACGAGGAGCTGCAAAGCACCAACGAGGAGCTGGAGACCTCCCGGGAGGAGCTGCAGAGCACCAACGAGGAGCTGGAGACGGTCAACGTCGAGCTGAAGAGGAAAAACGACGATCTGGCCCAGACCAGCGACGACATCGACAACCTCTTCAGCGCCACCGACATCGGCACGGTGATCCTCGATACCGACCTGCGCATCAAGCGCTTCACCCCGGCGGCGACCCGCTACTTTCGCCTGATCCCCTCCGATATCGGCCGCCCCCTCACCGATGTCGTCAGCTCCCTGACCTATGAGGAGATGGAGGCCGATCTGCAGGAGGTCCTGCGGACCCTGAAGAGCGATTCCCGTGAAGTCCGCAGCCGCAGCGACGAATGGTATGCCGTCCATCTGGTCCCCTACCGGACCCGGGAGAACGTCATCGCCGGCGTCATCCTCACCTTTACCAGTGTCACCGGACTGAAACAGGCCGAAATCGAGGCCCGGGAGGCCCGGGAATTCGCCGAAAACATCCTGGCCACCCTGCGCGAGCCGCTCCTGGTCCTCAATGGCGAGTTGCAGGTCGTCTCGGCCAGTCCCGCCTTCTACCGGGCGTTTCAGGTTTCGCCGCGGGTCACTGTCGACGTCCCGGTCTTTCAGCTCGGCAACAACCAGTGGGACATCCCCGAACTGCGGCACCTGCTGCAGGAGATCATTCCGGAGAACACGACGTTCAACGATTTCCAGGTCACTCACGATTTCCCCTCCATCGGCCGGCGCACCCTGCTCCTCAATGCCCGGCGCCTGGACCGGGATGGAAAACCGAGGCTGATCTTGCTGGCCTTTCAGGATGTGACCGAGAGCCTGCAGCACCAGGGGAGACGATGAAAGACGAACTGCAAAAAGAACGTTTCCTCCTGCGGGAGCTGGCCCGCTCCGCCGCTGGCCGGCAGATTCCGGATTTGCGGGAGCTCTCCCCCCGGGAGGTGGCGACCCTCATCCACGAGTTCGGCGTCTACCAGATGGAGCTCGAAACCCAGAACGAAGAGCTGCGCGAGACCCGCCTCGCCCTGGAGGAGACCCGGGACCGCTACCGGGAGCTCTACGATTTCGCCCCCGTCGGCTTTTTTACCTTCGGCCGGACGGGAGAGATTCTGGAGGCGAACCTCACCGGCTGCGCCCTGCTGGGGAAAACGCGGGGGGAGCTTCTCGGCAGCTATTTCTCCGAGTTTCTCACCCGGGAGGGGGGGGACGATCTCTACCGCCACCTGGGGAAGGTGGTGGAGACCGGGGAGCGGCAGGTTGCCGAGGTGGTTTGCCCGGACGGGCGCTCCCTGCGCCTGGAAAGCGTCGCCGATTCATCGGCCGGGAGGGGAGTGGTCTGCCGAACGGCGGTCACCGACATCACCGCCAGCCGGGCGGCGGCGGCTTCGCTGCGGGAGAGCGAGGCGGTCTACCACGGCCTCTTCGCCGACAACCATGCGGTCATGCTGCTCATCGACCCCGAGAGCGGCGCCATTGCCGACGCCAACCGGGCGGCGGCCGCCTACTACGGCTACCCCCAGGAAGCGCTGCAGCAGATGCGCATCTTCGACCTCCACACCCTGCCGCCGGCGAAGATCCGGGAACAGATGACGCTGGCCCGCAGCCGGGGGAAGAGGCGGTTCGAGTTCCGCCACCGCCTCGCCGACGGGGCAGAGCGCGACGTGGAGGTCTACTCGGGACCGATACGGCGGGGGGGGAGGAGTCTCCTCTACTCCATCATCCACGACATCACCGACCGGAAGCAGGCCGAGGCGGCACTCCAAGAAGCAAAACTCGGCGCCGAAGAGGCGAGCCGCGCCAAAAGCGAGTTTCTGGCCAACATGAGTCACGAGATCCGCACCCCGATGACCGTCTTCATGGCCGCTATCGAGCATCTGCTGCAGATCGACCACAATCCCGAGCGCCGCCAGCTACTGGGGATGGCCGAACAGTCGGCGGAGTGGCTGCGGGCGCTGATCGACGACATTCTCGACTTCTCCCGCATCGAGGCGCGGCGGGTGGAACTGGAAGAGGAGCCGTTCGACTTGCGGGCACTGGTGCAAAGTACGGTGGAACTGCTGAGCCTGCAGGCGCAGAAAAAGAAGCTGCAGTTGAAGATGGAGATTTCCCCTGCGATTTCGCCCCTGGTTTTCGGCGACCCGGCACGGCTGAACCAGGTCCTCATCAACCTCATTGGCAACGCCATCAAATTCACCCACCGCGGGGAGGTGCGGGTCGGCCTCCAACGCGACGGCGATCGCCTCAAATTCACCGTCAGCGATACCGGCATCGGCATCCCGCAGGCGAAGCGCGATCTCATCTTCCACAGTTTCAGCCAGGCCGACAGC
>JACZKF010000354.1 GCA_014860175.1 Desulfuromonadales bacterium
GAGCTGACTGGCACCTTGCAGGAAGACGGGCTGCTGATGGCTCTGCTCCCCGGCGTGGTGCAGGAGAGCCGCGGCACCCTGAAGGTCGATCTGCGCCTCGGCGGCAGCTGGCAGCAGCCTGATTTCGGCGGCGAAGCCCGACTGAGTGAAGCCGGTGCCTACCTGCCGGCCGCCGGCATCCGCCTGCAGGAGGTGTCGATTCAGGCCCGCCTGGCGGGGGAGGAGATCCGGATCGAAACTTTTCGGGTGCGCTCCGGTCCCGGCCACCTCGAAGGGACGGCCAATATCCGGTTGGAGAACTGGCGGCTGCAGGAGTATAGCGCCACCATCGGCGGCAAGCGTTTTCGGCTGGTCAATCTCCCCGAGTTGCAGATGCTGGTCAATCCTGATCTGAAAGTGGAAGGGGGGCCGGGCCGACTGGCGATCCAGGGGGAAGTTGTGCTGCCGGAGCTCCTGTTGCGGGGCCGCGAGCAGGAGGCGATGATCTCCCCCAGCCCGGATGTCGTCATCATCGACGATCCGGCGGTGGTGACGGCCGAGGCCGACCTGCCGCTGGCCATCGATCTGCGGGTGCGGGTCGTTCTCGGCGACCATGTCCTGGTCAAGGCCGAAGGGATCGATGCCCGCCTGGAAGGTGCGGTGCGGGTGACCGCCACCAGTCTACAGGGGGACGATTTCACCGGCCAGGGAGAGATCCGGGTCGCCCAGGGGCACTACTCGACCTACGGCGTCCGGCTGCGGATCGAACGCGGCACCATTTTGTTCGCCGGCGGCCCCATCGACCGGCCGACCCTCGATATCCTTGCCCTGCGGACCATCGACGAGGTCAAGGCCGGGGTGCGGGTGACGGGAACGCCGCAGCAGCCGGTGCTGGTCCTCTATTCGGAGCCGTCGATGCCCGATTCGGATATCCTGGCCTATATGATTCTCGGCCACCCGGTCGGTCAGGGGGAGGGGAACGTCAATCTGCTGATGACCGCCGCCGGCGCCCTCCTCTCCCAAGGCGAGTCCGCCGTTCTCCAGGACCGTCTGAAAAGGATGTTCGGCCTCGATGTGCTGGAACTCGAGGCCGGCAACGGTGAAGTCACCGGGTCGCAGATCACCATCGGCAAGTATCTGCGCCCCGATCTCTACATCAGCTTTGGCCAGTCCTTGTTCGCCAACACCAACGTGGTGCGCCTGCGCTACAACCTCGGGAAAAAGTGGCAGCTCGAGTCGTCGGTCGGCGACGAGAGCGGTGTCGATCTGTATTACCGCATCGAGTTCCGATAATCTACCCGCCGCCGCTGATTGTGCCAGCGGCTTGACTTTTCCCCTGCCGGATGCTAAAAACCGCGCGATCCTATCAACAGAAACTGGAGGATAGACATGGAAAAAACATTTGCCATCATCAAGCCGGATGCCTTTGCCGCCGGCTACACCGGAAAGATCCTCGCCCGCATCTCTGCCGAAGGGTTCAAGGTGATCGGCCTGAAAAAACTGTGGCTGAGCAAAGTGCAGGCCGAAGGATTCTACTACGTGCACCGGGAGCGCCCCTTCTTTGGCGAGCTGACGGACTTCATGAGCAGCGCCCCCTGCGTCGTCATGGTTCTGGAAGCCGACGGCGCCATCAAGAAATGGCGCGACCTGATGGGTGCCACCGATCCGGCCAAGGCCGAAGCCGGGACGCTGCGCAAGGAATTCGGCCGCTCCATCGGCGAGAACGCCACCCACGGTTCCGACGCCCCGGAAACCGCCGCTTTCGAGATCCCCTACTTCTTCTCGGGGCTGGAGCTGCTGTAGGCCGACCCGATTTTCGATTGAGTTTGTCAGGCCCGGCGGGTACAATCCCGGCCGGGCTTTTTAATCCGGAGCGGGCATGGGTAACACCCTCATCGTCGACGGTCAGTACAACATCGGTCACATCTGTACCCGGCAGCAGTGCGAGGCCGGCCGGGCCGGGCGGATCGCCATGCGCTGGGTTACCCCAGCCATGGAGCGGCGCGACTACACCTTTGCCGACCTGGAGGCCGGCAGCAACCGTTTCGCCAATGTATTGGCCGGGCTCGGGTTGGGCCGGGGGGATATCTTCTTCACCTTTCTCCCCCGGATGCCGGAGCAGTTCCTGGCCTTTCTCGGCGCTCTCAAGCTGCAGCTGATCTGCGGTACCCTCTTTTCCAATTTCGGCGAAGAAGCGCTTCTCGACCGAGTCGGCGATGCCGGCGCTCGGGTGATCATCACCAAAAAGGGATTTCTGAAAAAACTGGTCGCCATTCGCCACCGGCTTCCCCGCCTGCAGTACATCCTCCTGGTCGATGCGCCGGAACACCTCGCTGCCGATATTCTGAGCTATCCCCGGTTGATGGCCGACGCCTCGGCCGACTTCACCGTCCCGCCGACAGCGTCCGAAACACCGTCCGTCCTGCACTATACCTCCGGTTCCACCGGCAAACCGAAGGGGGTTCTGCACGCCCACCGCAGCGTCCTGGTGCAGAACGCCACCGCCGCCGACATCCTCGATCTGCGACCGGACGACATCTTCTGGTGCACTGCCGATCAGGGATGGGTGACCGGCACCTCCTACGGCATCATCGGTCCCTGGAGCCTGGGGGTGACACAGGTCCATTTCGGTGGCGGCTACAGTCCGGAGCTCTGGTTTCGCCTGTTGCAGGAGGAGCGGATCAACGTCTGGTACTCGGCGCCGACCGCCCTGCGCATGCTGATGCGCGAGCCGACGGAATTTTATGCAACCTTCGATCTCTCCGCCCTGCGCCACATCTGCAGCGTCGGCGAACCGCTCAATCCCGAGGTCGTCCACTGGGCCCGGCGGATTCTCGGCAAGGAGGTCTACGACACCTGGTTCCAGACCGAGACCGGCGCCATCATGATCGCCAACCGCCCGGGTCTGCAGGTGCGCCCCGGTTCCATGGGGCGCCCGGTGGCGGGGATCGAGCCGGCGATTCTGGCCGACGACGGCACCGCGATGGCCGCCGGAGAGTCGGGGAACCTCTGTCTGAAGGAGGAGTGGCCGTCGATGTTCGTCACCTACCTCAATAACGCTTCGGCCTATGCCAGCAAGTTCCGGGACGGCTGGTATTACACCGGCGACACCGCCTGGCGCGATGGCGACGGCTATTACTGGTTCCAGGGTCGCAGCGACGATGTCATCAATACCGCCGGTCACCTGATCAGTCCTTTCGAGATCGAAAGCGCTCTCATCGAAGTGCCGGAGGTGGCCGAGGCCGGGGTCATCGGCGCCCCCGATGACCTGCTGTTCGAAAAGGTGGTCGCCTTCGTCAGCCTGCACCGTCCGTACGAGTTCACCCCCGAGCTGGAGCTGAAAATCCGGCTGCACGTTACCAACAAGCTCTCGTCGGTGGCGACCCCGCATCAGGTTGTTCCCCTCGAAACCATTCCGAAAAACAAAAGCGGAAAGATCATGCGCCGGCTCCTCAAGGCCCGATATCTCGGAACCGACGCCGGTGACCTTTCGACCTTGGAGGATTAGAAAATGACGATTCTGGAAGAGCTGACCCCGATATTCCAAGAGGTTTTCGACGACGACGGTATCGTCCTCACCCGGCAGACGACGGCCGATGACATCGACGCCTGGGACTCTTTGTCGCACATGAACCTGATCATGGCCGTGGAGCTGAAGTTTAAGGTCCGCTTCGCCCTGGGCGAACTGCAGTCGATGAAAAACGTCGGCGAACTGGCGGATCTGGTCGAGAAGAAGAGCAAATAATAGCCTCTGCCCCCTTTCTTGCGCCTCGATGACATCGGAAGTACGTACCGGTCCATTACTGACCGCAGGTCTTTAATACATGTTGTTCAACTCCTACGAGTTTCTTCTCGCTTACCTGCCGGTGACCCTGGCCGTTTATCTGCTGTTCAACCGGCTGCGGCTGACGACGGCCGCCAGCGCCTGGCTGCTGGCTGCCTCACTCTTCTTCTACGCCTGGTGGGATGTCGCCTTTTTGCCGCTGATTCTCGGCTCCATTCTGTTCAACTACACCGCCGGCAGCCTGCTGGTGGAGAGCGACCGGTTGAAAAAACGCCTGGTATCCAAGAAGGTCATTCTCTTCTGCGCGATCGGCGGCAATCTCGTTCTGCTCGGCTATTTCAAATACGCCGACTTTTTTCTCGGCAGCCTCAATGCGGCGCTGGGGACCGATCTGCCGCTGCTGCGGATCATCCTGCCGCTGGGGATCAGCTTTTTCACCATCACCCAGATCGCCTTTCTCATCGATGCCTATGAAGGGCTGGTTGAGGAGCGCAAGCTGCTCAACTATGCCCTTTTCGTCACCTTCTTCCCGCACCTGCTGGCCGGCCCGATCCTGCACCACAAAGAGATGATGCCGCAGTTCGACCGGGTGCGGAATAAGGTGCTCAACTACCGCAACCTCTCCCTCGGCCTGCTGATCTTCTTCCTCGGCCTGTTCAAAAAGGTGGTGATCGCCGATCCTTTCTCCACCATTGCCCGTGCCGGCTTCGACGGTACCCAAGTGCTCACTTTGGCCGAAGCCTGGGTGACCAGCCTCTCCTACACCTTGCAGCTCTATTTCGATTTCAGCGGCTACAGCGATATGGCCGTCGGCCTTGGGCTGATGTTCAACATCCGCCTTCCCGTCAATTTCAACAGCCCCTACAAGGCGCTCAATATCATCGATTTCTGGAAGCGCTGGCACATCACCCTGACGACGTTCATCACCACCTACGTCTATACGCCGATTCTGCGCACCTTCCGCCGGGTCACCTTTGCCAAGTCGTTGGTGGCGGTCTTTCTGGCGATGTTCATCTCCGGCATCTGGCACGGGGCGGGGTGGACCTTCGTCATCTGGGGGGCTCTGCATGGGGGGGCTTTGGTAGTCAACCATATCTGGCGCCGACGCAAATGGAAGATGCCGGTGGTGGTGGCCTGGCTGCTCACTTTCAACTTCGTCAATATCGCCTTCGTCTTTTTTCGGGCCGGTAGTTGGGACGATGCCCTGCGGGTTCTCCAGGGGATGTTCGGCTTCTCCGGCGTTGAATTCGGCCGCAACTGGCTGGCGGGAATCCAGGCGAGCGACGAAAGCGCGGTCTGGCTGGGGGTGGCCCTGGTCCTGGCG
>JACZKF010000355.1 GCA_014860175.1 Desulfuromonadales bacterium
ATATTTCCAATCTAAAACTGATTCTGGACGATCTGCAGCGGGCGAAGGAAGCCGCCGAGGAGGCCAGCAAAGCAAAAAGCGAGTTTTTGGCCAACATGAGCCACGAGATACGCACGCCGATGAACGCCATCATCGGCATGACCGAACTGACCCTCGATACCGACCTGAACCGGGAGCAGCGCGACTATTTGGATATGGTGAAGAGTTCGGCCGAGTCGCTGCTCGGGGTGATCAACGATATCCTCGATTTCTCCAAAATCGAAGCCGGCATCCTCGATTTTGAGGAAGTTGAGTTCTCCTTGCGGGACATGGTGGAGAAGACCACCGAGACGCTGGCGGTGCGGGCGCATGAGAAAGGGCTGGAACTCGCCTGCCGGATCGATCCACAGGTACCAACGCTGGTGCTGGGCGACCCGGGGCGGTTGCGCCAGGTGCTGACCAACCTGGTCGGCAACGCGGTCAAATTCACCGAGAGCGGCGAAGTGGTGGTGACCGTCGAAATGCAAAAGGACGGAAGGCCCTCGCCGGGCAGTCACCGGCTGCGCTTTGCCGTGCGTGATACCGGCATCGGCATCGCGGCAGATAAACTCGATCTGCTGTTCCAGAGTTTTTCCCAACTGGACACTTCCACCACCCGCAGCTATGGCGGTACCGGTTTGGGTCTGGCCATCTCGCGCCAGATTGTCGAGCGCCTGGGGGGGCATATCGAAGTCGACAGCACCCCGGGGGAGGGGTCGACCTTCTCTTTCAGCATCGACCTGCCGATGCCGGTGGCGGCGCCGGGACCGATGGTGCCGATGGACGTGCGTGGGCTGCGCATCCTGGTGATCGACGATAACGAGACCAATGGGCGCATCCTCTGGGAGATACTCCACAGCTGGGGGATGGAGGTGGTCCTCGCCAAAGGGGGTGAGGAGGGGTTGCGTGCCTTGCGCGCTGCCACGGCTCGGCACCGGGGCTATGATCTGTTGCTGCTCGACTCCCAGATGCCCGGCATGGACGGCTTCTCGGTGGCCGCGCAGATCAAGCTCGACCAGGCTCTTCGTGAGCTGACCATCATGATGGTGACCGCCGATGACGTCAAAGCGGCCGCTTCCCGCTGTCGCGAGCTGGGGATCAACCGCTACCTGATCAAGCCGGTGAAGCAATCAGAGCTGTTCAACGCCATCATGGACCTGATGAGCCGACGCAGTCTGGAATGGCCGGTTTCCCCCGAAGATAAACCCGTCGAAACAGCTCTGAACGCCCCCTTGCGGATCTTGCTGGCCGAGGACAATCTGATCAATCAGCGGCTGGCCATCGCTCTGCTGGAGCGAAGAGGGTGGCAGATCACGGCGGTGACCAGCGGCCGGGCTGCCCTTCAGGCGCTGCAACAGGAGCACTATGATCTGGTGCTGATGGATGTGCAGATGCCGGACATGGACGGACTGGAGACGACCCGTCAGCTGCGGCAGCAGCAGACCGCAGCAGGGCGGGTGCCGGTGATCGGTCTGACCGCCCATGCGATGAAAGGGGATCGGGAAAAGTGTCTGGAAGCTGGAATGGATGACTACGTGACCAAACCGATCGACCCCGAGGCGCTCTATGCGGCGGTCGAGGGCCGCCTGCGGGGGGAGCGGCTGGTTTCTTCATCGCCGCCGGCCATCGATATCTCCGACGCCTTGAAGGCCGTGCACGGCGACCGGGCTTTTCTGGCCGACCTGGCCGGCCAGCTGCTGCGTGACTTCCCCTGGCAGATGTCGGAGCTACACAGCGCCCTGACGGAAAAGGACGGGCGGAAGCTGGAGCGGCTGGCGCATAGTCTGAAATCGGTGGTCGGGATTTTCGGCGCCCGCACCGCCGTCGATCTGGCGCAAGAGCTGGAGTCGCTCGGCGAACGGCACGACCTGGTCCGGGCGGCGACGGTGCTGGCCCGGTTCGAGGAGGAGATCGAACGGGTGAAACATTCCCTGGCGGCAATCTGATGACCTGCAGGAGGCAACGATGTTAAGACACGTGGTGTTTTTCAAGTTCAAGGCGGAAGCGAGCGAGGCTGAGATCGCCGACCTGACCCGACAGCTGCAACAGCTGCCGGGGCGCATCACCGAAATCCGCAGTTTCGAGGTCGGTCGTGATCTGGTGCGCTCCGAGCGCTCCTTCGACCTGGCCCTTATCTCTACCTTCGACGACCTGGCAGCCTTGCAGCGCTACCAGGTGCATCCGGAGCATCTGCCGGTGGTCGCCACCGTCAAGCAGCTTTGTGCCGGTGTGGCGGCGGTCGATTTCGAGATCTGAGACGACTTCCGGCTGTTCGCACGCCGTTCCCACCTGCCCGGGGACGGCTTTTTTGTTTTGCGTCGATTCCTGCCCCCTCCTGCATACCCGTTCCGTTCCTGTTGACATTCTGGGGAATCCTTTTAAGCTGTTAGAAATTAACGGGAAACGGCCTAACGGCCGGAGGAGGATAGATGGGGAAAAGCGACCGGATTCTGCCGCCAGGACCCAACCCGCGGGAGGACCTGCGAAAAGAGAAGGATGACCGGCCGCTCCGTGACTACCTGCGCCAGCAGGCTGCGGAACAAGGAGCGAACGCGGTTCCGGAACATCAGGCCGCCGACCAGGCGGAAGGAGATCGGGAGCTGAGGGAAGAGGAAATTAAACGCCAAGAGGAGGGGGAGCAGCGCTGACAGAGGAAACCGCCGTGCCGCATGCCCTGGTGGTGGTCAATCGCACCGCCCGCGGAGGGGCGGTTCAGCTGCAAGCCGGGATGGAACTCCTGCAGGCAGCGGGATTTTCGCTGACGGAAATCATCACCGACGAACCAGCCTCGATCCCCATCCTCATTGGGCAACATCGGGGCAATGTCGATCTGGTGATTATCGGCGGCGGGGACGGCACCTTCAACACGGCGGCCCCGGCGGTGGTCGACAGCGGCTTGCCGATGGGGATTCTGCCGCTCGGGACGGCTAACGATCTGGCTCGCACCCTCGGCATCCCGCCGGACATCGAACAGGCCTGCCGGATCATCGCCGCAGGAACCAAGCGTTCCATCGACATCGGCGAAGTCAACGGCCACTTATTCTTCAACACCGCCAGCATCGGGCTGTCGGTGGGGGTCACCCATCGCCTCTCACCGGAACTCAAAGCCCGCTGGGGGGCGCTCGCCTATGCCCGGGGGGGTGTTGCCGCCTGGCGGGGAAATCAGCCGTTCACGGCCGACATCGACTGCGATGGCCAAAAGTTGCGGCATCGATCGATCCAGATCGCCGTTGGCAACGGTCGCCATTATGGTGGTGGCATGACCATCGCCGCCGATGCCGCCATCGATGATCATCTGCTCAACCTCTACAGTCTGGAACCGCAGAGCTTCTGGCGCCTGCTCGCTCTGGCCCCCTGGCTGCGGCGAGGAGAGTACCACCATCGGGCGGGGGTTAAGCTGATGAGCGGCCAGGTCATCGAAATCCGTACCCGCCGCCCGTTGCCCATCGATACCGATGGCGAATTGACCACCCAGACCCCGGCCCGTTTCCGGGTGCGGGCCGACGCCGTCGACGTCTTCGTACCCCTCTCTTCCCTAGGTAAAGCCGATGTCATTGCTGCGCACTGATGCCGAACTGGCTCTTGATGAGGTGACCGAGCAGTGCAAACTGGCCGTCCATCACTACCGCCTCTTGCAGCACGGAGATCTGGACTCGCAACTGCGCCGGCTGTTTGCCGACCTCGAAGAGCGCCATCGAGCCTATATCCTCCCCCTGGAACAAGCAGCCCGTTGCCAGGGCAATCTCCCCAGCGCTCCCGATGCCGACCGGGAGGCGCTGGAGCATCTGCTGGTGCGCCTGAAAGCAGCCCTCCCCGGGGATGAGCGCGGTCGACTGCTGGAGAGCTGTGAGAAAGTGGAGCAGGAGTTGGGGCAGACGATCCGGGCTGCTCTGGAGCACCCTCTGCCCGAGAGCCTGCTCGATTTGCTGCGGCACATGGATCAGAGCGTGGCGGCCGCCCACTCCTCCCTGGCCGCTCTCCACCAAAGTTGACTTCCCCCCCTGTCGGGCACCGGCGATTTCCCACCAACTCTTCTTTTTCGCTCACGATGGCCGCTCACCGCTCTCATTAATTGCATCCACCCCCCTGATTGGTATAATCATCTGGTTTGCGGCTGCTGCCGCCGGTGATCACCGACAGGATGAGTGTATGAGTTTCGAACACAACGTCACCGGCCAATGGCTGGATAACCAGTACCAGCTGTGGAAGGCGGAGCCCGAGCGGCTCACGGCCGAATGGAAAGCCTTCTTTCAAGGATTGGAGCTGGGGGAGGATCTGGCGCCGGCCACTCTGACTCCGGAGCTGGCCCGTCGGCAGTCGGCCGTCGATTCCCTCATCTATCGTTACCGTGATATCGGTCACCTGCTGGCCTGCACCGATCCCCTCTCCCCCTGCCCGACCGAGCACCCGCTCCTCTCGCTGGCCGCCTTCGGGCTGACGACGGCCGACTTCGACCAGACATTTCACCCCCTGCGCTACCTCCAGCCGAGCGCCACCTTGCGGGAGATCGTCGAAACGCTGCGGCAGACCTACTGCCGCTCCGTCGGGGTGGAGTTCATGCACATCCAGGAGCCCGGGGAACGGGACTGGCTCAAGGAGCGGATGGAGCGGGGGCGCAATCGCCCCTCCTTCGATCGGCAGCAAAAGCTGCGGATCCTGACCAAGCTGCTGGAGGCCAATCTCTTCGAACGTTTCCTGCACCGGCGCTTCCTCGGCCAGAAGCGCTTCTCCCTGGAAGGGGGAGAGGTGATGATCCCGCTGCTCGATCATCTGCTGCGGCAGGCAGCGGCTCTGGGGGTCGGCGATCTGGTCCTCGGCATGCCGCATCGGGGGCGGTTGAACGTTCTGGCCAACATCTTCCGCAAGCCGCTGACCAACATCTTTGCCGAATTCGAGGACAATCTCGAGTTCGGTTTCGTTGGTGAGGGGGATGTCAAATACCACAAGGGGTTCTCCGCCGACCTCGAGGTCGCCGAGAGCAAAATTCACCTGACCATGGCGTCCAACCCGAGTCACCTGGAAGCGGTTAA
>JACZKF010000356.1 GCA_014860175.1 Desulfuromonadales bacterium
CCCTTACCACCTCCCCCCGATAACGGAGCAGAACCGCCTCGCCCGGGGTGAGATAGTCGAACTCCAGGGCGAAGTCCAGGGGGGTTCCGACCTCGATCTTTCGGGCAGTGAAGAAGAAAACCCCCTCCTGACTGACGTCGCGGGTGGTGCCGGTACCGGGTTCGAGGGTGACCGGCAAAGCGATGGTGATACGGGCCGCGCAGCGGCGATCTTTAATTAACTGTCTCACGAGGTTTTATTTTAAAGGGATAAATGGAAAGGGGAATAGATCCAGAGTTTAAAGGATCTTAAACTTTAGCTATAAAAAAAGGCCACTCCCGGATTAGAGCGGCCTTCACGGACTCTGCCTTTTTTTCCTACCCGGGTGGGCGCTCTCCGTAAACGATGCGCAGGGCGCGCTTGACGCGGGCGGTCAGGCGGATCGGGTTGATCGGCTTGGGGATAAAGTCGAAGTAACCCATGTCGAGCAGCCGGGCTTCTTCTTCCGGCGACGACTTGGAGGAGAGGGCGATCACCGGGATTTTTCGGGTACTGGAGTTGCTCTGCAGGGCGCGGAACATTTCATAGCCGTCCATGCGCGGCATGACTGTGTCGGTGACGATCAGATGCGGCGGACTCTGCAGGGCGGCCTTGAGACCTTCGGCACCGTTGGTCGCCTCGACGATCTGGTAGCCGGCACGCTTGAGGGTAGCGGCAATGGCCGCGCGCACCATATCCTGGTCGTCGACCACCAGCAGTGACCACCACTCGGCTTTTTTCATCTCGTCGGCCGGGGTTTCCTTCAGATAATGCTTGTTGATCGCTTCCCTTATTTCCCGAGCCGTGCTGATGCAGGGGATGATCCGCAGGCCGGTGCGAAAGGAGAGGCTGTCTATGGTCTCCATGTCGAGGGGGTTGCTCATGGCCAGATAAAGGAGCCGCTCCTCCACTTTGAGGGGGAAGATCATGACCTTCAGCGCCTTTTCGGCTTCCACCAGGTTCAACACCGCCTCGGGGAAACTGAATTTGGCAAACCCCGTCACCGTCTTGAAGCCGAACTGCCGGGCCAGAGCGGTGGCGATGTCTTTCTCGGAGACGACCCCCATCTCCTCCAGAATCTCTCCCAGGCGTTTACCGCTCCCCCGCTGACGCTCGAGGGCTTGCTGCAGAGTGGCCTCATTCAGCACCCCTGCCTCGAGGAGGATTTGGCCGAAACGCTTGCGTTGGTTCATGGCTGGATTCCTTGCTGCCCCAATAGTGGGGGAAAAGCCTAATCATTTGCAAAATCCACGCCATTCGCCAAGACGGCAACGGGAGCCCCTATCGGGTCGGCAGCCGCCGGCGACAGTTTTTTGGCTCACCCCAGGGTGTCAAAAGACCAACGCAGTCGACAATTTGACGCTCAGCCGATCAGCTCGGCCTCTACCGTCTCGACCGGCTGGCGGTGAGTGACGACCAGCCCCTGGTCGGTCGCATCGACCTCGATGACCATCCCCTCGCGGATCTCACCGGCGATGATGGCCCGGCCGAGGCGGGTCTCCAGTTGATGCTGGAGATAGCGCTTCAAGGGGCGGGCGCCGTAGACCGGGTCGTAGGCGGTGCGGGCGATGAAGCGGCGCGCCGCGTCGGTCAGCTCCAGACGCAAGTTGCGGCTGGCCAGGCGCCGGCGCAGCTCTTCCACCTGCAGATCGACGATCTGCTCGATTTCGGCCAGGGTGAGCGGCTTGAACAGAACGGTATCGTCGACCCGGTTGAGGAACTCGGGGCGAAAGTGCGTACGCAGCTCCCGCATCACCCGGTCGCGAGCACCCTCCTTGATCTGCCCGTCGGCGGTCACCCCGTCTTCGAGCAGATGGGGGGAGCCGATGTTGCTGGTCATGATGATGACAGTGTTCTTGAAGTCGACGGTGCGCCCCTGGGCGTCGGTCACCCGCCCGTCGTCGAGGATCTGCAACAGGACGTTGAAAACGTCGTGGTGCGCCTTCTCGATCTCGTCGAAGAGGATGACGCTGTACGGCTTGCGTCGCACCGCCTCGGTCAGTTGCCCCCCCTCCTCGTAGCCGACGTAGCCGGGGGGGGCGCCGATCAGCCGGCTGACGGTATGCTTCTCCATGTACTCGGACATGTCGATGCGCACGATGTTCTCTTCCGAGTCGAAGAGAGTCGCCGCCAGGGTGCGCGCCAGTTCGGTTTTGCCGACCCCGGTCGGCCCGAGGAAGATGAAGGAGCCGATCGGCCGGCGCGGGTCTTTGATCCCGGCCCGGGCGCGGATCACCGCATCGGCCACCAGCTGCACCGCCTCCTGCTGGCCGACCACCCGCTGGTGCAGCACCTGATCGAGCTTGAGGAGCTTCTCCCGCTCCCCTTCGAGCAGACGGGTGACCGGAATGCCGGTCCAGCGGCCGACGATCTCGGCGATCTCCTCGTCGGTCACCTCTTCGCGCAGCAGACGCGGCCCGCTCTCGGCCTCCGCCTGCCCCCCTTCCAGCTGGCGCAGCTCCCCTTCGAGCTGCGGGAGCCGACCATGTTTGAGCTCGGCCGCCTTGTTCAGGTCGTAATGGCGCTCGGCGGCGGTGATCTCCTGGCGCACTTTTTCGATCTCCTCGCGCAGCACCTGCAACCGTTTAATCCCCTCCTTCTCCCCCTCCCATTGGGCGCGCAAAGTGTCGGCCTGGTGCTTGAGGTCGGCCAGCTCCCGCCGCAGGTCGTCGAGACGGGCCTTGCTCGCCGCGTCCTTTTCCTTCTTCAGCGCCGCCTCCTCGATCTCCAGCTGCATCACCCGCCGGGTCACCTCGTCGAGCTCCTGCGGCATCGAGTCGATCTCGGTGCGGATGGTGGCGCACGCCTCGTCGACCAGGTCGATCGCCTTGTCGGGGAGGAAGCGGTCGGAGATGTAGCGGTGCGAAAGGGTCGCCGCCGCCACCAGGGCGCCGTCCTGGATCCGCACCCCGTGGTGGACCTCGAAACGTTCTTTCAGCCCGCGCAGGATGCTGATCGTGTCCTCCACCGTCGGCTGCTCCACCAGCACCGGCTGGAAGCGCCGCTCGAGGGCGGCGTCCTTTTCGATGTGCTTGCGGTACTCGTCGAGGGTGGTGGCGCCGATGCAGTGCAGCTCGCCGCGGGCGAGCATCGGCTTGAGCATGTTGCCGGCATCCATCGACCCTTCGGCCTTGCCGGCGCCGACGATGGTGTGCAGCTCGTCGATGAAGAGGAGGATGCGCCCCTCGCTCTGACGGATTTCGTTGAGGACCGCCTTGAGCCGCTCCTCGAACTCGCCGCGGAACTTGGCGCCGGCGATCAGCGACCCCATATCGAGAGCATAGACCGTCTTCTCCTTCAGCCCCTCGGGGACGTCGCCGCGCACGATCCGGTGCGCCAACCCTTCGACGATGGCGGTCTTGCCGACCCCCGGCTCGCCGATCAGCACCGGGTTGTTCTTGGTCTTGCGCGACAGGATGCGGATCACCCGGCGGATTTCGCCGTCGCGGCCGATGACCGGGTCGAGCTTCCCCTTGCGCGCCTCACTGACCAGGTCACGACCATACTTCTCCAGCGCCTCGTAGGTCGCCTCGGGGTCGGCGCTGGTCACCCGCTGGTGGCCGCGCACGGCGGTGAGCGCCTGCAGCAGCCGGTCGCGGGTCAGGTTGAACTGCTTGAGCAGCTTGCCGGCAGGGGTGGCGGCCCCTTCCTCAAGGAAGGCGAGGAGCAGATGCTCGACACTGACGAAGTCGTCGCGCAGCCGCTTGGCCTCCTCCTCGGCCCGGATCAGCAGCCGGTTGAAGCGCTGGGTGACGTAGATCTTGCCGGCTTCGGCCCCCGGCCCGGAGACGCTGGGGCGCCGGTCGAGCTCCTGCCGCAGGTTGGCGGCAAAGTTGCCGGGGGGGACGTCCATCTTCTGCAGCAGACGGGGGATCAGCCCCCCTTCCTGTTCCAGCAGGGCCAGCAGCAGATGCTCGCCGTCGACCTCCACATGCCCCCGCTTGAGGGCCAGCGACTGGGCACTCTGCAGGGCCTCCTGGGTCTTTTGCGTCATCTTGTTGATATCCATGGCGACTCCCTTGAATGGCGACTTATCCAGTTTAACTCTTGCCGGGCAAAAAGCTCCCTGGAGCCATAAGAC
>JACZKF010000357.1 GCA_014860175.1 Desulfuromonadales bacterium
GATGTTGACTATTTATAACATAGATCGGGGAGATGGCAACCCTTGTGCCGGCAGTTGCCCCTTTCCCGGCTACCACTTTTTCCCTTGACACTTGCCGGTACTTCCGGTATTTATTTTGGCCTCTCGCTCAGATAGCTCAGTCGGTAGAGCAGTGGACTGAAAATCCCCGTGTCGCTGGTTCGATTCCGGCTCTGGGCACCAGAAGAAACAAGGGGTTGGCTGAAAAGCCGACCCCTTGTTCTTTGCCCCGATCCCCTCCGCAAACGACTATGTCACCATGACCCCAGCCGACTAAAAAAAACCCCGGACGTGCCGCGCCCGGGGCAAAATCTCCGCCACCCGGTAGGTAGGAGGGCAGCTGGAGTGGTCCCGCGCCTGGAGGTAGGAAGGCACGGGGTCTAAATGAAACCTAGCCGAGGCGGCGCGAATTGCAAGGGCTCGGGGGTTAAATTTCGCTCGCCTCAGAAAGGAAAAGCGTAGGAGAGCATCACATCGTTTTCGCCCGGATTCTTCTCGTGCAGCTTGCCGTTGGAAATGTGCGCCAGATGCACTCCCAGGCGCGAGCCGCGATCAAAGACCCAGGCCAGCGTCAGCGCGGAACGCAGCTCCAGGGTGCCGCCGAGGTCGCGGCTGTTCCCCTGCCGGTAGGCGCCGGCCGACCAGGCCGGAGTGATCGACAACCTGCGCCACTGCATGTCGGCGTAGATGCCGGCGTGGGCGAAAACGCCGCCGTCGGTGTTGGCCATGACCCCGATCAGCGGTCCGATAAAACCCAATTTGTGGCCGAATCGCAGCTCCACTGCGGCGGCCGGAGACGTATATTTGTTGCCGAGGTCGAAGACCCCGGCGCTGAGTTGGAGAGAATGCCGGCTGTCGCCCAGCAGGCGAAAGTTCCCTCGGGCGAAAAAGGGCTCGGCCTCATCGGCCTGCGCCATCCCCTGACAGGGTGACAGCAAAATAATGGCAACCAAAAACGTTATCCAGCGCAAAGCAGCCCTCCTGAGCGTCAGAATTTACCTGCACACAACGCTGGAAAGTCTAGCACGACTCCCTTTGCCGGCAAGGAGGGAGAAAGCGGCCGCTAAAGGCCTAGTTTTTGCTAGGCCTTCCTGGCAGGCTCACTGCAAAAAAAATGGGTTCTACGGAGGTGACAAGTGAAGAAGATTGGGCTGGGACTGGTGTTGCTGGCGCTGGCGGCGGGTTACTTCAACCCCACCTTGGCCCAGCATCGGGAAGGAATTGCCTTAGCCCAGGGGTCGTCGCTGGCCCGTGGCTTGACCCGGCTGGCGTTGGGGCTTGGAGGGGTGCAGTACCACAACTACCTGCTCTTTTCCACCACCACCGACTCGGCGGGAAAAACCCTCTCCGTCGGCCTGCTCGGCAAGATTTTCGTCCCGGGCTGACACCGGCACACAAATCTTCAACGTGGTCAAATGCCGACGAACGCCCACGCCCCTCAGGACGGTTTGGAGGGGGCGCCGGAGTCTTCGGCATTACGCTCCGGGTGCGGCCGACGGCCTTCCTCTTCCGACTTTTCCTTCGGCGGCGTCGGCCGGCAGGAGCAAAGACGGTGTCGACGAATGGTGAGATCCTCGCTGTCCAGATGGTTGTCTCCGTTCATCCGCTCTCCCGCGTCTGGCGTCCGTCAGTGCAGGCCACCGACTGGGCCGCCTTGGGTTCTCCTTCCCCCCTGTCCTGAACTAGCAGAGCTCGTGCCAAGACACCTATCCGACCAATATTATTAATATTTTTTCACATGCTTGGGGCCGAAGGGGGCGAGTGTAAGGTTTTCCGAAGGGACGCTTGCCGGTACTCGTGCACCGGGTATGCTTAAGCAGGCAGGTCAACGACAGGAGAAGACAATGGCCTTGATCGACTGTCCGGAATGTACCCACAAGGTTTCCGACCGGGCCGCGCAGTGCCCCAGCTGTGGCTTTCCTCTGAAAGAAGGGCGGGAGCGGCCGCGCCTCGAG
The DNA here is from genome assembly GCA_014860175.1 of Desulfuromonadales bacterium. Classification (GTDB taxonomy): domain Bacteria; phylum Desulfobacterota; class Desulfuromonadia; order Desulfuromonadales; family JACZKF01; genus JACZKF01. Next base: position 1,974 of record JACZKF010000357.1, read on the forward strand.
TTCCCCCTGCTCGATCCGCTGGCCGAACTGGCGGCTGTCGCCGAGGAGCTGGCGGCCGCCGTGCACCGTACCCTGCGCCGGGAGACCGAGCCGGAAGAGCGGCGGGAGAGGAAAAAACCCTCACCGTCCGGGGAAAAGAAAAAATCTGGTGAAGCCGGCCAGAAAAAGAGCTGACTTCACTTTTATCAGGAGGCAACCATGACCTACGGCAAGGAGCGGATCTACAAGAAGGTGGAGGTGATCGGGGTGGCCCCGGAAAGCATCGAGGCGGCGATCCAGGCCGCCGTCACCCGGGCGCGGCAGACGCTGGAAGGGCTCTCCTGGTTCGAAGTCGGAGACATCCGCGGCCATATCTCTCCGGATGGGAAGATCGCCGAATACCAGGTGGTCATCAAAGTGGCCTTCGAGCTCAAGTAAAGGGATCAGCTCTCCGCCAGCAGACTGCGCACGACTTCTCCGGCCATGGTCAGGCCGAAAATCGGCGGGATGAACGAGGAGCTGCCGAGAATGACCCGCCGGTCGGTGCAGCGCCAGGCCTGCTCCTGCTGGTGCGGGCAGACGCAATCGTCGGCACAGGCGGCGTTGGCGTCCCCCAAAGGACGGTATTCTTCCGTCGAATAGACCACCTTCACCCCCTCGGTCACCCCCCGACGGCGCAACTCTTTGCGGATTATCCGGGCCAGGCGGCAGGTCTGGGTATGGAACAGGTCGGCCACCGCGATCTTGGTCGGGTCGAGCTTGTTGGCCGCCCCCATGGAGGAGATCACCGGAATCTGCCGCTGCTTGCAGGTTTGAATCAGGTGCAGCTTGGCGGTGATGTGATCGATGCAATCGAGCACATAGTCATACCCGCCCCCCAGCAGCTCCTCGGCCGTGTCGGCCTGGTAAAAGGCTTTGACCGGGGCGATGGCCGCCTGCGGATTGATCGCCCGGCAACGCTCGGCCATTACCTCGACCTTGGATCGGCCGAAACTGCCGTCCAGGGCATGGATCTGCCGGTTGGCATTGGTCAGGCAGATATCATCGAAATCGACCAGGGTCAGCCGCCCCACCCCGGAGCGGGCCAGCGCCTCGGCGGCGTAGCTGCCGACGCCGCCGATACCGAAGATCGCCACCGAAGCGGCGCCCAGCCTCTGCAATCCGGTCTCGCCGACCAGCAGTTCCATGCGGGAAAAACGGTGCTGTTGCATTTCAGTTCCTTGCGTGGATAAGGGGGAAAGCATTCAACGCAAAGGCGCCAAGGGGACCGAAAGGCGCAAAGGATTTCCCAAGGAAATCTTTGCGCCTTTCTTGAGGGGTTCTTTGCGCCTTTGCGTTGAGAAATGGAGATTCAGAGTTTCAGGACTCTCCGGGCATTGGTGGTGGTAATCCGGGCTGTCTGCTCCAGGCTCCAGCCACGGAGGTCGGCCACCCGGGCGGCAATCAGCGGCAGCCAGGCGGGGCGGTTTTCCTCCCGCTGGTGAGGATGCGGCGGCAGGTCGGGGGCATCGCTCTCGAGGACGATCCACTCGTCCGGCAGCCGTGTCAGCACCTCCGGCCCCCGGCGGGCATTGGGCCAAGTCAGAGGGCCGCCGAAGCCGAGGGCGAAGCCGAGATCGATGACGCGGGCGGCGGTCTGGGGGCTGCCGGAGAAGGCATGCCAGATGCCGCCGCTGCGCTGCCCTCCTTCTTCCCGCAAAATGGTCAGCACCCGCTCGGTGGCGCGCCGGCAATGCAGCAAGACCGGCCGACCGGCGGCAAGGGCCAGCCGCAACTGGCCGCGAAATGCCCTCTCCTGCAGCTCTGCCGGCGGGTAGCCGGGGGAGCCGTCGAGGCCGATTTCCCCCACCGCCACCACTTCCGGCCGCTGCAGCCAGGCGGCGAGTTCGCGCTCGGTCTCCGGACTCCACTGCCCCGCCGCCTGCGGGTGCAGCCCGAGGGCTGCCCGCACCACGGTGAACTGCTGGGCCAGCTGGAGCAGCCGTGGCCACCCCTGTCGCCAGACCCCCGGCACGACAAATCCGCCGACCCCGGCGGCGGTCGCCGCCCGCAGTTCGGCCTCCGGCTGGGGGAAGAAATCGAGATGCAGGTGGGAGTCGAGCAGCGTCACGGCGTCCATGAGCCGCCATGCTAGCAGGGAGGGAATCTTCTTGTCAAACAGCTGTTTCCTGTGTTATTGGCAAGAGAATTAATTTTTTGTCTGCCAGTGAATCTCGGCATGGCACCCCCCCCTGAGAAAGGATCGATTCCATGGCCGGAGCGGTTTTCAAGCTCTCCTATCTGAAGCGGACCTTTTTCTTCACCCATCTGCTCGGCGCCCTGGCCGCGGTCCTGTTCCCGGTCATCGCCCGCCCCCTGGTCGGCGAAGCCGCCTTCAGCCTCGCTTTCTTCTCCATCTGCGCCGTCATGGGTTACGCCGTCGGGGCGATCATGTTCCTGTTCGTTCTGATCACCCTGAAAAAACAGCTGCGGCGGCAGGTGGAGATCCTGACCCCCCTGGTCGGCGCCATGGAGCTGAAGAGCGGCACGGTGGAGGAGTTGCAGGGAGGGATGGAGCTCTCCGTCTCCGCCTTTCTCGGCCGGGTGCACCAACTGTTGCAGACCATCGATCAGTTCGTCCCCCACTACCGGTCCCTGGCCGAGTCGAGCCGCTACGTCGGCGACAGGGCGCGCGAAGGGCTGAACGCCGCCAAGGCCACCCGGGTCGACGCCACCGCCATGGCCGGCAAGCAGCAGGAAGTCCTGGCCCAGGTGGAGAGCCTTTCCGACCGGACCCAGGACGAAGCCACCCTTTCCCGCGAGCTCTCGGCATCCCTGGAAGAGATGGCGGGGGCAATGGACCATTCCACCTCCAAATTTCTCGAGACCAGTACCGCCGTCGACGAGATGGCCTTCAGCACCCGGGAGGTGACCAGCCAGGCCGACGGCATCGCCCAGTCGGTGGAGGGGACGGCACGCGACCTGGAATCGATCGGCACCTCGCTGGAACGGATCCGCCAGGGGGTTTTCGCCGGGGCCGAAGCGACCGGAGCGGTACGCCAGGATGCCGAGGCAGGGCTGAAGGTGGTGCGTATCTCCATCGAGGAGATGGCGCGCATCGAACAGGAAAGCAGCCGGGCGATGCAGGCGATGCAGCGGCTGTCGCGACAGACCGGCGAGGTGGTGAAGATCATCGAAGTGATCAAGGAGCTGGTCTCCGACACCGAGCTCCTCGCTTTCAACGCCGCCATCATTGCCGCCAAGGCGGGGGAGGAGGGGAAGGGGTTCTCGGTCGTGGCCGAGGAGATCCGCGATCTCGCCGACCGCACCACCGCCAGCGCTCAGGAAATCCATCGGATCGTCCGGGCGATCGGCGGCGACACCCTGGAGGTCACGGCGGCGGTGGAAGCCACCAGCCAGCGGATCGCCAAAGGGAAACAGCTGTCGCAGTCGACCGGGGAGGCGCTGCGCAAGATTGTCGACAGCGCCAGCCAGACTGCCCGCTCTTCCGAGGAGATTGCCAGCCTGACCGGGGCCGAGGAGATCCGCGCCCGCTCTCTGCTCGAGGACGCCGGTCGCAGCCTGCGCTCGGTGAAGGCGATCGCCCGGGCCATGCGGGAGCAGCAGACCGCCATCGGCCGCATTCAGGAGGGGGTCAACGAAATGAAAGGGGCGGCCGACCAGATCGCCCGCGGGATGGACGAACAGGTGCGGGCCAACCGGGAATTCGACAAAGGGCTGGCCGAGCGCGAAGAGCAGGTGCGGGCCATCAATGATGCGACCCGGTTCCAGATGGCGACCATTCAGCGGGTGTTCAAGCATTTCGAAGGGTCCGAAGACCGCCTCAATCGCAATGTGGACAAAGCCAAGATCATCGCCCAGGAAGGGACCGAACTCGAGGTGCTGGCCGAGCGGATGCGGCAGCTGGTAATGGCGATGCGTGATCCCGGGGAGAGCCAGCCAGAGAGCGGCGCCCCTTCGGCCGCCCCCCCCAAGGCTGCCTATCAGGCGGCCCGATAATCGTTCGCGCTATTGAAACGCATCCAAAATTTCTGCTCAGGAGGGGCTGGAAGTGACCTTCACCACCCAGGGGACCTGCGCCAAATTCATCGATTTTGAGCTGGCCGACGAGCGCATCCAGGAGGTTCGTTTCATCGGCGGCTGCCCTGGCAACGCCCAGGCGATCGCCGCCCTGGTGCAGGGGATGCCGGCCGTCGAAGTGATCCGCCGGCTGCGGGGGATCGCCTGTCGGGGGAACACCAGCTGCCCCGACCAGCTGGCCCAGGCCCTCGAATCGCTCCTCCTCCAACAAGCCAGCTAAGCCCAGCTTACCGCCTCATACCTCACGCCTGAAGTCCTACCCCTCCCGCACCCCTAACTTGCGCAACACGGTAATCATCGGGCACCAGTCGGTGAAGGCGCTCTGCAGCAGGTTCAGACCGACAAAAGCGGTGAACCAGAGCCAGTGAGGGGTGTGCAGGTGTGCCAGCAGAACGCTCAACAGAATGAAAAAGCCGGCGATCAGGCGCAGATAGCGATTGATGGTCATGGCGTACCTCGTCGGCTGTAGATCAGCCAGTAGACGACGGGAATCACCACCAGGGTGAAGGCGGTGGAGGCGAAGACCCCGAAGATGATCGACCAGGCCAGGCCGGAGAAGATCGGGTCGAGGGTAATCACCCAGTTCCCCAGCAGGGCCGCACCGGCAGTGAGGACGATGGGGCGCAGGCGCACCGCCCCGCTTTCGATCAGCGCCTCCTTGAGCGGGGTGCCGCTCTTCAGCGCATGGTGGATAAAGTCGATGAGGATGATCGAATTGCGCACCACGATTCCTGCCAGGGCGATCATGCCGATCATGGCGGTGGCGGTGAAGAAGACCGGCGTATCGTAGCCGCCGACGGGGTGGTCGGTGAGCAGGTTGAGGAGCCAGAACCCGGGCATGATGCCGATCAGAGTCAGGGGGATGGCGGCCATGATGATCAACGGCATGGCCAGCGAGCGGGTTTCGATGGTCAGCAGCAGATAGATCAGCACCAGGGCGGCACCGAAGGCGATCCCCAGGTCGCGAAAGACCCGCAAGGTAATGTCCCACTCCCCTTCGCCGCTCCAGACCACCCGCGTCCCGGCCGGCAGCGGGTTCTCCTTGAACCAGGAGGAGAGATTGAGCACGGCATTGGCCGGACTGCGGCCGGCCACCTCGGCGAAAACGTAGACCACCCGCTCCAGGTTCTTGTGATAGATGGTCGGCTCCAGGCGCCCCTCCCGGAAACTCCCCAATTCCGCCAGTGGCACCAGCTGGTCGCCGGCCCCACGCAGCTGCAGCAGCGCCAGTTCCGCCGCCGAGGAGCGCTCCTGGCGCGGCAGGCGCAGGACGATATCGAGGGGGTTGCGCTCCGCTGGGAGGTGCAGCGCCCCGACCGTCTCCCCCTGCAGCGCCAGGGCCAGGGTGCGGGCGACCGCATCATTGCCGACTCCGGCCAGGGCCAGTTTGTCACGGTCGGGGACGAAATGCAGCCGCTGCTGGGCAAACTCGACGGTGTCATCGATATCGACCAGCCGCGGCTCCTGCGCCATCCGCTCGCGCACCTGCCGGGCGGCGGCGATCTGCCCGGCATAGGGGATGCCGGGTTCGGCATAGACCTCGGCGGCAATGGTGGCGATCACCGGTGGCCCCGGCGGCGCCTCGACGATCTTCAGGTTGGCCCCGTGGCGGCCGGCGATGGCCGTCAGCTCGTCGCGCAGGCGTAGGGTGATCTCATGGCTCTGCTGGGCCCGGGCCCCCTTGCCGGCCAGGTTGACCCGGATATCGCCCAGGTTAGCCCCCTGGCGCAGGTAGTAGTGGCGCACCATGCCGTTGAAATCGATGGCGCTGGCTGTGCCGACGTAGGAAGAGTAATCGGTCACTTCGTTGACGGTGGCCAGGTACTCCTCGAGGTCGCGGAGGACGGCATCGGTCTGCTCCAGGGTGCTCCCTTCCGGCAGATCGACCACCAGCTGGAACTCGTTTTTGTTGTCGAAGGGGAGCATCTTCAACGGCACCAGGTTGAGCAGCGGCATGGCGACCGACCCGAGCAGCAGCACGACGACCACCCCGATCAGGCTCCAGGCTCTCCAGCGGGTCTCGAGAAACGGCAACAGCAGCCGCCGGTAGAGCCGGTAGGTGGCGGTCTGCTGCAGGACGAACTCTTTCTCCTGCCGGCCGTACTCCCCTTTGAGGATATGGTAGGTCATCCAGGGGGTGACGGTGAAGGCGACCACCAGCGACATCAGCATGGTCAGCGGCACGTTCACCGCCATCGGTCGCATGTAGGGGCCCATCATGCCGGTGATGAACAGCATCGGCAAAAAGGAGAGGATGACCGCCAGGGTGGCCAGGATCACCGGCGGCCGCACCTCGTCGATGGCGCTGAGGACGGCGTCGCGCGCCGGCTCCTTGCGCATCTTGAAATGGCGATAGATGTTCTCGACATCGACGATCGGATCGTCGACCAGCAGCCCGAGGGAGAGGACGAGGGCGAACAGGGTCACCCGATTGATGGTGTAGCCGAACCAGTAGTTGACCAGCAGGGTCAGGGAATAGATGATCGGGATGGAGATCGCCACCACCAGCGCCTCGCGCCACCCGAGGGCGACGAAGATCAGGACCAGGACGGTGACGATGGCGATCAGCAGATGGCTGATCAGCTCGTTGACTTTTTCGTTGGCGGTCTCGCCGTAATCGCGGGTGACCCGCACCTGCACCTGATCGGGGATGATCGTCCCGCGCATCCCCTCCACCTCGCCGATGACGTCGCGGGCGACCACCACCGCGTTGGTCCCCTTTTTCTTCGCCACGGCGATATGGACCGCCTGGAATTCTCTCCCCTGCTCCTCCCCGGTCATCCCGGCCGCCGGTCCAAAGCCGAGGCGGGTGTAGCTGGCGACCTCGGCCATGCCGTCGGTGACCTCGGCGACATCGCGCAAAAAGACCGGCTGGCCGCCGGCGACCCCAACCAGCAGGCCGGCCACCTCGTCGACGGAGGTGAGGAAACTGCCGCCGCGCACCAGGATGTTCTGGTTGTGTTGATCGAAGCTGCCGCTCGGCAACTCCAGATTCGCCCCCTGCAGAGCCCGGCTAACCTCCAGCGGCGTGAGCCCGTGGCCGGCCAGCCGCTGCGGCTGCAGCTCGACCCGCAGTTGCCGGGGACGGCCGCCGATCACGGCGGTGACATTGGTGTTTTTCACCCGTTGCAGGCGATCGACCACCTCCTCGGCCACCCGGCGCAGCTCATGATCGGAGAGGTGGTCGGAGTAGAAGGAAAAATTAACGATCGGTACGTCATCGACGGCCACCGGCTTGACCACCCAGCCGCTCACCCCCGGCGGCACGATGTCGATATGGGTGACGATCTTGTTGTGGAGCTTGACCAGGGAGTCGATGCGGTCTTCACCGACGAAGAAGCGGACGGTGACCACCGCCTGATCGGCCTGGGACATGGAGTAGACGTATTCCACCCCGTCGACCTGCCAGAGGAGCTTTTCCAGCCGGGTGGCGACCAGCTTCTCGACTTCGGCGGCGCTCGCCCCCGGCATCTGGACCAGGACGTCGGCCAGCGGGACTTCGATCTGCGGCTCTTCTTCCCGGGGGGTGATCAGCAGGGCCACGGCGCCGGCCAGCAGCGCGAGCAAAATGAAGATAACCGACAGATTCCCATCGAGGAACTTGTCGACGATCCGGGTCGGGAGGGAGTGCTTCTTCGCCGCCATCGCTCAGTCCTCCACCCGGGCTCCGCTGCGGGCCCGTTCGACGCCGGAGACGACGATCAGGTCGCCAGCGTCCAGGCCGGCGAGGACCTCGATCTGGTGGTCGCTCTGGCGGCCGGTCTTGATCAGCCGATAGTGCAGCACCCCATCCCGCACCAGGTAGACGCCGGTGAGCTGCCCCCGCTGCACCAGGGCCGAGGCCGGCACCTGCAGGCTCTGCCGGGTGCTGCCGGAGAAGACCAGGCGGGCGAAGAGACCGGCGGTGAGCTCGGCGTCGGCCGGCAGGGGGGCCTTGATCTGAACGGTGCGGCTGCGCGGATCGGCGGGGAGAATTTCGCTGACCTCGGCAGGGAAAACGCGCCCCGCCGCCGGCACCTCGATGCGCACCGGAGTACCGACCCGCAGCTGAGCGGCCCGGCTCTCCGGAACCGCCCCCCGCGCCGTCCACCCGCCGCTGCGGTCGAGCACCAGCAGCGGCGTGCCGGGCATCACCGTGCTCCCGGCCTGTACCTGCCGCGCCACCACCCGGGCCGCGTACGGGGCCCGTACCTGGCGCCAGGCGGCGGCAGTGCGGGCCGCATCGCGGGCCGATTGGCCGCGGGCGACGGCGGCCTGCGCCCCCTGCACCCCTTGCTGGGCCAGCTGCAGCTCGGCGCTGATCTGATCGAGCTCCTGGGCGGTGGCCGCCTGGTTGCGATACAGGCGCTGATAGCGCTCCTCGGTCTTTTGCGCCAGCAACAGGCGGGAGCGGGCGGCCGCCAGGGCCTGGCGCGCCTCGTCGACGGCAGCTTCGGCCTCGCGCAGGCGATCGCCCCCCTGGTTGTCGCGAATGGTCAGCAGCAGCTCCCCCGCCGCCACCGTCGACCCCTCCCCGACCTCTACCCGCTCGACCCAGCCGTCGGTGCGGGCGGTCAGCACCGCCCGGTCCCGGCTCTCGATGGTGGCGACATAGGAGTCGACGCCACCGACGCTACTCTCGGTCACCGCCGCCCATTCCAGGCCGCGGATCAGCGTCGGCGCCACCGACCGGGTGCCCGGCTCGATCTCCCCGCCACAGCCGGTCAGCAGCAAGGTCAACAGCACGCTGGTCAAAATCGTTTTCACGGCTTGCTCCCCTCGGCCATCGGCAGCAGCTGCTGCCGGAACTCTCCACGCTGGAACAAAATGGCCCCCAGGGCCAGAAAGTAGCGGCTCTCGGCCACGGTCGCATCGAACCGCGCCCGGTCCAGGGCGGCCTGGGCACTCAGCAGCTCCGAGAGGTTGACCAGACCCGCCTCGAAGCGCTGCAGCATCAACCGGTGCCCCTCGGCCGCCTGCCCCACCGCCTGTTGGGCCGAGGCCAGATGGCTTTGCGCTTCCGCCGCCCGGTCCTGCATTTCCTGCAGCTGGAAACGGGCCTGGCGCCAGGCTTCCAGACGATGCTGGGCCGCCGCTTCGGCGCTGGCCGCCGTGCGCCGGGAGCCGTAGTGAGTCGCGAAACCGCTGAACAGCTCCCAGGAGAAGCCGGCGGCCACCAGCCAGCTGTCGGCCTCGGTGCCGAAGGGGGTTTCGGCGTCGTGCAGCACATAGGAGGCGCTCACCCCCAGGCGCGGGAGCCAGGCGGCCTGGCTTTGCCGGTGGGCCAGGGCGGCCTCCCGTTCCCGGGCCGCCAGGGCCGCCAGATCGGGCCGCCGCGTCGGCGCCTCGCCGCCCCCCTGCAACTCAGCCGCCTGCACCGGAGCGGCGATCTCCACCTCCCCGTCACGCCCCATGGCCAGCGCCAAGGCGCGGCGGGCGATGCGCTGATCATTCTGCACCGAGAGCAGGCGCCGCGCCGCCTGCGCCTGCAACACCTGCGCCTGCAGCACATCGGCTCTCAGCCCGACCCCGGCCTGCTGGCGCTCGCTGCCCAGGCGAAAAATTTCTGCCGCCTCCTGCTGGGAGCTGACGGCCCAGGCCAGGGCGGAGCCGGCCTGTTGCACCTCGAGGTAGGCCCGGAAGGCGGCAAAAGCCGCCTGCTCGGCACTCCAGTCGGCGCTGGCGGCAGCCGCCTCGGCGCCGGCCCGACTGCGCTGCCAGCCGAAATAGGAGTCAGGTTGGAACAGGGGCTGCTCGAGGGTGAGCCGGGTTTCGAAATCGCGGTGGGTGGAGGGGAAGTTGTAGAAATCGGAGTCCTGGCGCAGCTCCAGCTGCTGCTGGTTGAGGGCAATGAACAGGCTGGTAGCCGGCTCATCGGTGGCGACAAACCGCTCCTCGAGAGTCAGCCGCGGCAGCAGGCGGCCGCGCGCCTCACCGACCGCCGCCTCGGCGGCTGCCGCCTCCAGACGCGCCGCCCGGACCGAGGGGCGCGCCTGGACCGCTTCCCGTAAGGCGCCACCGAGAGTGACCGGCTCGGCCGCGACCAAGGTGGCTGAGAGGAGGAGCAGACTGGGGACCAGGAACGGACGCATGGAGGACCTCCGTATTTATTTATATATAACAATTTAAACAAGATCAATCCTTCATTTCGCCATTACCTCGTATGAGATATTTTACTTGACCTCACTTCCGGGCCTCTCTACTCTAAAGCATTTTTTAACGCGCTGTAACCTGTTTTTTCGGGCGCCGGGATCGTCGCCGGCCGCACCCTTCCCCCTCGGAGGAGACATGACACGGATCTTGGTCCCCCTGCTGCTGCTCGGCTGCTTTCTCTCCCCCGGCACCGTCTTCGGGGTGAGCAGTGCCCCCCTGGCCACCTGGAAGCCGGCCTTCGATCCCAAAGGTGCCCAGTACACCTATGTCCTTTCCAATGTCGATCACCCGGCCATCGAAGGGATCGGGGTCGGCTACCGCATTCGCGACCGGGTCTGGGAACGCTCGCAGGGGCGCCTGTTTGTCGATTTCCGCCCCCTGGCCCAGCTCGGCGGCGAAAAGGATGTCCTGCAGAAGCTGAAGATGGGGGCGGTCCAGGGGATGCTCTGCTCTTCGGTGGCAGCGGTCAACGTCGCCGACACCCTGGGGGTGGTCAACCTCCCCTTCGTCATCGACAGCTTCGAGAAACTGGAGCGCTTCCGTCAGGACCCGTTGCTGTGGCAACCGTTCAGCGAAAGCGGCCTCAAGCAAGGGGTGATGGTGGTCGACTTCACCGGCTACGGCGCCTACGGCTGGGCCACCACCGCGCCGGTACGGAGCCTGGAAGAGGCCCGCCGGATCAATTTCCGGGTCGCCCAGGCGCCGGTCAATGCCGATATCTACAAAGCCTGGGGGCTGAAGTTTACCGTCATGCCGTGGCCTGATGTCCCGCAGGCGCTGCAGACGGGGGTGATCAACGGCCTCGACCACACCCCTATCGTCTGCAGCATCACCCGCAAATTCGACGTCGCCAAACATTTCACTCAGCTCGACTACGCCCAAGGGCTGTACATCCACCTGATGAACAGGCGCTGGTTCGACGGTCTGCCGGCCGATCTGCAGCAGATTCTTCTCGAGGTGATCGCCGAGGAGAGCAGCGCCGCCCGTCGGGCCACCCGCCAGCAGCAGGAGGCGCAGATGACCACCGCCCGTGGTACCGGCGTGCAGTTCTTCACCTTGCCGGACAAAGACCGGCAAAAACTGATCGAGCTCTCCGCCCCGGTCTATGAAAAGTGGGGGGCCAAGGTCGGTGCCGACTACCTGGCGAGACTGCGCAGCCGGCTCGGGGAGTAAAGAATTAAAATTCCGGTTGGCTTAGAACATGGTTTGTTTTACTATGGCACAAAATTTCCCCCGCTGCCCCGACGCACTGCCTAGGAGAATGCCATGTTCGGAAAATGGTTGTTGACTTCGTCCGCCTTTCTGCTGCTGCTGTTGACCATCGCCGGTGCCCCCGCCGCCCAGGAGAAGCCCGATCCGCTCGCCTCCTGGAAACCGGCCTTCGATCCCCGCGGCGCCGAGTACACCTATCTCCTCTCCAACGTCTCCCACCCCGGCATCGAGGGGATCGGCGTCGGCTACCGGATCCGCGACAAGGTCTGGGAGCGCTCCGGCGGTCGGCTCTACGTCGACTTCCGTCCCTTGTCCCAGCTGGGGGGAGAAAAAGACGTCATCCAGAAGTTGAAAATGGGGGCGGTGCAGGGGATGATGAGCTCTTCGGTGGCGGCGGCCAATGTGGCCGACACCCTCGGGGTGGTCAATCTCCCTTACGTGGTCGATACCTTCGACAAGCTCGACACTTTTCGCAACACTCCGGAGCTTTTTGCCCCCTTTCGCGACAGCGCGCTGAAACAGGGGATCATGGTGGTCGATATTACCGGCTATGGGCACTACGGCTGGGCCACCACCGTCCCGGTACGCAACCTGGAGGACGCCCGGAAAGTCAATTTCCGCATCGCCGAAGCGCCGGTCAATGCAGACATCTACAAAGCCTGGGGGCTGAAGTTCACCGTCATGCCCTGGGGCGATGTGCCGCAGGCGCTGCAGACCGGGGTCATCAACGGCCTCGACCACACCCCCATCGTCTGCAACATCACCAAGAAATTCGAGACGGCCAAGTACTTCACTGAAATCAACTATGCCCAGGGGCTGTTCATCCATCTGATGAACAAGCGCTGGTTCGACAAGTTGCCGGCCGATCTGCAGAAAGTGCTGGTCGAGACCATTGCCGAGGAGAGCGCCATCTCGCGCGTTGCCACCCGGCGCCAGCATGCCGAGCAGATCGCCGCCGCCAAGGGCGCCGGGGTGGAGTTCATCCCGCTGGCGGCAAAGGACCGGCAGCTGCTGATCGAGCGCTCGGCGCCGGTTTACGCGGCCTGGGAGAAGAAGATCGGTGCCGACTACCTGCAGCGGGTACGCACCACCCTTGGCCAGTAGCCGCCCCCTCCAGATGATTGTCCCGGCCGGGGAGCCCCCTCCCCGGCCCTTTTGTGCCGAGCCATGCTGAAAAAAACCTTTCGCCTGATCGATCGCGGCTTCCTCTTCGTCGAGGGATGGGCCCTGTTTCTGGCCGTCGCCGGCGCCCTGGTGTCGGCGACGGCCAACATCGTCCTGCGCAAAACGACCCATCTCAACCTCTACTGGTCCGATGAGGTGGTGCGCAAGGTGATCTACTTCACTACCTACATCGGCGCCGTTACCGCCGTTCGCAGCCGGGCGCTGATCCGCATCGATGCCCTGCCGCAGCTGTTGCCGGTGCTGAAAAAGCCTCTCGCCTTCCTCGGCCACCTGGCCGTTCTCGCCTTCGCCGCCCTGATGGTCTATCTCGGCTGGCAGATGACGGTCACGGTCTATCAGGACGAATACGCCCGCACCGCCACTTTGCAGTTGCCGGAGTGGTGGTTCTACGCCGTGCTGCCGGTGATGGGGGGGATGATGTTCATCCGCACTCTGATCGTGATGGTCGAGGACCTGACCGGGTGGAAAGTGGCGGACGAGGAAAAGAAAGGCTGATGTAGATTTTATGGAATCTAGCTACCTGATCATCGCCGCGATACTCCTCGGCTGCCTGGCCGCCACCGTGCCGGTGTTCATTGCCCTGTTTTTCACCGGGCTGGTCGGCCTGGTCTGGATGGTCGGCATCGACCCGCAGATCGTGATCGAGGTTCTGTACCGCAGCATGGACAAGTTCGCCTTGATCGTGGTGCTGTTCTTCGTCCTGTGCGGCAACATCATGACCACCGGCAGCATTGTCCAGAAACTGATCAAGGCCGCCAATGTGCTGGTCGGCTTTCTCCCCGGGGGGCTGGCTATCGCCGGAGTGCTGGCCTGCGGCTTCTTCGGCGCCATCAGCGGCTCGGCCGTTGCTACTGTGGTCGCCATCGGCGGCTTTATGATCCCCGCCCTGATAAAAAACCATTACGACGAGAAGTTCAGCATCGGCATCATGACCACGGCGCCGATCCTGGGGATCGTCATCCCCCCCTCGATCAGCATGATCCTGTATGCCATGGTCACCAACGACTCGCTCGAGGCGCTGTTCCTTACCGGCTTCATCCCCGGCCTGATGATCATGGGTGCCTTCTCCCTCTACGCTTACGTCACCTGCCGCCGGCAGAAGCTGCCGACCGCTCCCCGGCCGACCGGGAGGGAAGCGCTGGCGGTCCTGCGCGAAAGCGGCTGGGCACTGACGCTGCCGGTCCTGATCTTCGGCGGCATCTACTCCGGTCTGTTCACTGCCAACGAAGCGGCGGTCGTCGCCTGCGTCTACGCCTTCATCGTCGAGGTGTTCATCCACAAGGACATGCGGTTGCGCGACGTGAAGAAAGTGACCGTCGCCTCGGCGGTGACCTCCGCCTCCTTGCTGGTCATCGTCGCCGGCGCCTCGGTCTTCGGCGAATATCTCACTTTCGAGCAGATTCCGGACCAGATCGCCAGTGCCGTGGTAGCCAATATCCAGAGCCCCTGGGTCTTTCTGCTGGCGGTCAACTGCCTGCTGCTGGTCATCGGCATGTTCATGGACATCATTTCGGCGACGCTGATCCTGACGCCGATTTTCCTCCCCCTGCTCGACCAGTTCGGGATCAACACCCTGCATTTCGGCCTGCTGATGACGATCAACCTGGGGATCGGCTACTGCACCCCCCCCCTTGGGGTCAGTCTCTATATCGCGGGAGCGGTGGCCGACCGCGATCTGCTCTACGTGGTGCGGGCGGTGCTGCCGTTTCTGCTCATCCAGCTGGTCATTCTCCTGATCCTGACCTTCTGGGCCGACCTGGTCCTGTTTCTGCCGCGTCTGGTCTATGGCTGAGCGCCACAACGGCCCCCTCTTCCCTGCTGAGGTGCGAACGTGAGTGTGAAGATCCTGGTTCCCGTCGACGGCTCCCCGACCACCGCCCACACGGTCGAAGCGATCATCGCCCAGCGACAGCGCTTTACCGCGCCGCTGGTGCTGCTGCACGTGGTCGATATCGACCGTCTCGCCTACCGGATGATCCCCGATTTTCAGCTGGAGATGGTGCGCGAGCACGCCCGACGCGCCGGCGAGAACCTGCTGCTGCTGCAGGCGGAGAAGTTCCACCTCGCCGGTCTGGCGACCACCACCCGCCTTGAGTTCGGCGCCCCCCGGGAGGTCATTCCGCGGATCGCCAACGACGAAACTTTTCATCTGCTGATCATCGGCCGCCGGCGGCAGGGGGAGCTGCGCGACGTGCTGTTCGGTTCGGTGGCCAATCACGTCCTGCACCACGTAAGCTGCCCGGTCCTGCTCATCTGAGCCGGCATTGAGAAGCCCTGCAGGGGGGGTAAACTGGGAAAGACCGCCTCGGATCATCCGGGGGGAACCCAGCTGCGGAGGCTTTTGCTCATGGCTACCTACAGTCCCATCACCCAGCAGGTGCGTGGCGCCCTGACCCGCGATACCCGGATCAATCTTCAGCGTAGCAACCTCTCGCTCACCGAGGACGACGGCTTCGTCACCCTGGGTGGCACTGTCCCTTCCGTCGCCGCCAAGCGCCTGGCCGTTCGCCTGGCCCGGTCAGTGCCTGGGGTCAAAGAGGTGCGCGACCAACTGCGAGTGGCGGTGGCCGACTCGATGGGCGACCGCCAGATTGCCACTCACGTGCGCCATGCCCTGATCCAGGAGCGCAATATCGAGGAACAGCAGATCGAGATCGCTACCGACCCGCAGGGGGGTGTCACCCTGCGGGGCACGGTCCACTCCCTGGTGCAGCGCCGCTTGTGCGAAGTGCTCTGCTGGTGGGTACCGGGAGTGACGGCGGTCGACAACCAGATTGCCGTCGACCCCCCGGACCAGGACAACGATGACGAGCTGCGCGACAATCTCCTGGTCATTCTGGGGAAGGACGTTCTGGTCAACCCGAGCAAATTCCGGGTCGACGTCCATGACGGCAGGGTCGTGCTGCAGGGGCGGGTCGACTCCTCTCTGGAGAAAGACGCCGCCGAGAAAGACTGCTGGTACACGCCGGGGGTAGAGGATGTCGAGAACCGCCTGGTGATCGATTAAAAAAGGTTGCATGATGGCCAGACGAGTGATATATAAAGTTCCATATAAACGGAGGTCGTAAATGGAAATTCTCTGGCTGCTCGGCATCGTCGCCGTCTGGTTCGTGCTACAGCGATGGATTCTCCCCCGCCTGGGGATCGCCACCTGACTGGCGAGCAATTGTGACCTTCCCGTGCGGAAGGGGAAAAAAGAGAGCAACGAAACTCAAGACCCGTAAGGTTACTGCAGCCGATTCATTGCAGAAATCGCCAAAAGGGCTACCGCGGTTGCGGTGGCCCTTTCCCGTTCTGGCATGGTCGATGCTAACCTGCGGGTAGACTTCGGGGACGAGAGGAAAGGTATCGGTCATGAATGAACCGGAAAACGACCACCAGGGGTGTGACCTGCGGACCCGCTGCGGTTTTTACTGCGACTTTGCCCAGCGAAAGTCGGCGGTCTGGCAGAGTATGATCCGCAACTACTGCGAGGGGACTAATTTCTCCCTTTGTGCCCGAAGAATCTTCTTTACCCGGACCGGAAACTGCGCCCCCGTTGATATGACCCCCATCGGCACCTTGCCGAAGGAGTTATTTGACGACTTGTTGAGACAAGATTGATCACCGGCCGAAAGCTGCCGGTTATAGATAAGGGGAGAACAGCTTGGCGAAGGCGTCGCGCAGCTTGACCGGCAGGGGGCGGGCATCCATCTCCGCCAGGGAGGTCTCTCGGGAGCGAGAGCGCACGGCCTCGAAGTGGCGGCCGAGAGTCTCGGCGGTGACCCGGTCGTAGACTTCCAGGTTGAACTCGAAATTGAGCCGCAGGCTGCGTGGATCGAGATTGGCCGAGCCGACCAAGGCATATTCCTCGTCCATCAGCAAAACTTTGCTGTGCACGAAGGGGGGGGGCTGGAAAAAAATGCGGGTGCCGTAGACGAGGAATTCCCACAGGTAGCTCATGCTGGCCCAAGCCAGATAGGGGAGGTTGTTTTTCTCCGGCAGAATGATTTCCACCGCCACCCCGCGCAAGGAGGCAGCGTTGATGGCTGAGATCAGCGGCCGGTCGGGGATGAAGTAGGGGGTCATGATCCGCACCCGGTGGCGGGCACAGTTGAGGATGCCGATCAGCAACCAGCTCAGCTGGTCATATTCCTCGTTGGGGCCGTCACTGATCCCTCGACAGAAGGCCCCCCCTGCCGGCGCCCAGGCCCGCGGCGGAGCGGGGCGAAGCGCCTGGCGGGTAGCAAAATGCCAGTCCTCGAGAAAAGCCTGCTCCATCTGCGCCACGACTGGACCTTCGACCTGGAATTGAATATCGACCACGCAACCGGGGGGGCTGCCGGCGGTCAGGTGCCGATCGCCAATATTCATGCCACCGGTAAAACCCAGTTGCCGGTCGACGATCAACAGTTTGCGATGATTGCGCAGATTGAGGTGCAGGCCTCCCCCGGCCAGGGGGGGGAGAAAACGGGCCGTCCGGATGCCGCTTCCTTTGAACAGCCGCCGCGCCGGGGGGAAGGAGTAGCGCTCGCCCAGAGCGTCGACCAGCACCCGGACATCGACGCCCCGCGCCGCCGCTTGTCGCAGGGCGTCGGCAAAGCGCCGGCCGGTCTGGTCTGAATCAAAAATGTAGGTGGATAAAAAGACCGACTGCCGGGCGCCGGCAATGGCGGCCAGCATGGCCGGGTAGGCCTCTTCACCATTGTGCAGGATCTGCAGACGGTTGCCCGGCAGCAAGGGGCGGCGGGTCAGGTGATCGGCCAGCCGCTGCAGCGGCTGGAGGTCGCCCCCGAGAAGGCTGACCACCGGGGTTGCCGGCGGGGTAATCCCCGAGTCCTGCCAGAACTGCTTGACCCCCCGGCGCATCCAGACCCGAGCTCGGGTCTGGATGCGATTGACGCCAAGCAGCCAGTAAAGTCCGGCACCCACCCCTGGCACCCCCAGGCACAGCATGATCCAGCCGAGGGCGGCCCGGGGGTCACGCTTGCGCAGCAGGGCATGGCCGGCCGACAGCAAGCCGGTCATCCCCAGCAGGCCCACCACCGCCCAGAAAGCCATCTCAGGATTCTCCCAGGAACCGGGGCGCCAGGGTCGGCTCGGGGGTCAGAGTCTGGCGGCCGGCCGCCGCTTCGCCGGCAGAGGCAGAACGGGTCGGGTCAGCCCAGACGCGTGGCACAGCGGGGGCAGGTCAGCATGCTGGTGGAAGGGACTTTGTGGCCGCAGGTGGGGCACATGAACCAGTATTTGCAAAACTTGCACTGGCTCTCCGACAGCCCCTGTTTTTTACGGCATTTCGGGCACTGACGGTACATTTTGCGCCCCTGGATGTAGTCCGCAAACAGCAGGCCGCAGCGCGGGCAGGAAGGGTCCTGAGGCTTGCGGATTTCCGCACCGCAGGCGGGGACAGGGCAGGTGAAGACGGCGCCGCAGCCACTGCACCAGAATTTTCCTTTCTTGAGTTCCTTGCAGACCGGGCATTTTTCCATAGGGAACGCCAACCTCTTTGGGCAAGAGAGACAAAAGGCATTGTAGCATCTGCCGTCATGAAACCAAAGAGCTGACCGGACAAAAATGGAGAGAGGAAACCCGCCGGACCTCACCCTCTGCGGAACCGAAGGAAACTGGCGCTTGACCCCTTGGGGCAAACAGGATTAAAATGCCCGACCAGCCCTGCCAGGAGTGAGTCCTATGAGTGTCTATCGGGTGGAAAAAAGCGAGCAGCCGGTCACCGTCCACCTCTACGATCAGGGGATGCGTCAGGGGGTGGTCTTTCTCAGCCCAAATTCCTGTACCCTGTGTGGAGCCCAGAGCGTGCTTGAGCTGCTGCGGGAGAAAACCCGCTTTCTCCCTTTTCGCAACCAGCAGGGGGAGTTGACCCTGATCAACAAGGAGGTGATCACCTACATCGGCTTCCAGCCGACAGAGGATGAGATACCGCCACTGGTCTGTGACGAGGTGGATGTGCGGATCGTTTTTTTCGGCGGCGAGCTGCTGGAGGGGACGATTCTCCTCGACCAGCCGGCAGGGAAAAACCGCCTTCTCGATTACGTCAATGCCTTCCCCGGGTTTTTCGCCGTGCGCGGCAAAAACCGCCGGTTCGTTGCCAACGGCAGCATGGTGCAGGAAGTCACTCCTCGCTGAAAAAGGGACGGGGAGGCCGGCCGGCCTCCCCGTCCCTTTTTCAGCGAGGAGTGACTTCCTGCACCATGCTGCCGTTGGCAACGAACCGGCG
>JACZKF010000358.1 GCA_014860175.1 Desulfuromonadales bacterium
TCTCTGGAGCGCGGGGGGCCGATACCGTCAGGATCAGAGCAGCTTCTGCACCGCCGCCATGGCCGCATCATAGTCCGGCTCGGCGGTCACTTCCGGGACGATCTGCTGGTAGACGACTTTGCCGTGGCGGTCGATGACGAAGACCGAGCGGGCCAGAAGCATCAGTTCCTTAATCAGGATACCGTAATTCTGGCCGAAGGAGCGCTCCTGGTAGTCGGAGAGGGTCTGCACCCGCTCGATGCCGGCGTTGCCGCACCAGCGCTTCTGGGCGAAGGGGAGATCCATGCTGATGGTGTAGATGACCACGCTCTCCGGCAGTTGGGCCGCCTTCTCGTTGAACTTGCGGGTCATGGTGTCGCAGACCCCGGTGTCGAGGGAAGGGACGGCGGTGATCAGGCGGATCTTGCCGGCTGAACTCTGCAGCGTCACCGGATTGAGGCCGGTATCGACGACGCGAAATTCGGGGGCCTGGCCATCGGCGAGGATGTCGTCCCCGAGCAGAGTAACCGGATTTCCTTTGAATGTAACCGCCCCGGCCTTTTCCCTGGTTTTCATGCAATGCCTCCTTGAGTCAGAAATGATAATCATTGTGGTCATCAATTCTAACTGCTGTCCCCTTTCCGTCAAGGAGGCGCCGCAAAAAGAAGGGGAGCCTGGCGGCTCCCCGGAAGCTGACGGTTGGGTTTGTCTATTTAGGGGGGGAAGCCGCCCGGATGACAGAGCAGGCACGACGGCGAGGCGGCCAGCGACGTGGGGGCGCCGGGGGCGACCTGGTGGCAGAGGGCACAGCTCTGGGCGATGACCGACGGGGTTCGCGTCCGATCGATGTTGGCATGGTGGGCGAAATAGCCCGGCGCCCGGTCCGTCGGACTTACCGGCTGACCGGCCAGCTGCAGCCAGTTGGCCGGATGAGCCATGGCGCTCGGGTGACAGAACGACAGGGAACAGTTCCCCACCGGCAGCCCGAGGATGGCCGGATCGGCGACGAAACCGCCATCGAAGGAGAAGGGGGGACGGCCATGGCAGTTGCGGCAGAAGAACTGTTCGTTGCGGGCGACAGGCCCATGCAGGACCGGGTTCTGGAAACCGCTCGGGTGCGGGGCCATGGCGATCTGCGGGTGACACCCCCCCTGGAAGCAGGTCGGGCCGGTAAGCCCCCCCTCGAGAACCTCACCATGGCAGGCGCCGTTGGCGCAGGTGGTCCAGCTCCAATCCCGGGGAAAGTCGCCATGATCGAGAATGACGTTGTCCCAGGAGGCGGGATGGATGCGGAAGCCACCGGGCTCCGGCAACAGTTCGAAGTGACAGGCAAAACAGCTGACCGCCCGACCGGCCCCCTCGAAGTTGAGCCCATGACAGCTGCGACAGTCGGGCAGGCGCTGACGCGCCTCTTCGGCGTGGGCCCGCACCCAGCCGGGAGGGTGCGCCTCATCGAGATCGGGCGCCCGGCTGTCGCTGTCGGCGCAGCCACCGAGCAGCAGACCCGGCAGCAGCAGGCAAAGCAGAAGCGGTAAACGGGTCATGGCAGTCTCTCCCTATCGACCGGGGTCAGGGATGGCACGGAGCGCAGGAGCGGGATGTTTTCGGGTTGCCGTGGCAACGGAAGCAGGACATCGGGTCGATCCGGCCGTCGATGCGGTGCCGGGTCAGGTAATCGCCCCGATGCGGCATCCGCCGGTAGGTTTCGGTCTTGTGCCGGTCGGAAGGCTTGAGTTCCACCCGGGTGGCGTGACAGTCGTTGCAGAAGCTGGTGGCGTGACACATCCGGCAGACCTGTTCCCCCTGGTGGGCGGCCACCGTGTGGTTATCCATGAAGAAGGTGGAGTGATCGAAGCGCTCGTAGGGGAGCTGCTCATCGCGCGCCGGATGACATTCGGTGCAGGTCGGGCGCCCCGGGCCGAGCTCTTCCGGATGCTGGGCCGGCGCCCGCCAGACCCCCTGCATGGTGGCGCAGGCGGCCAGAAGCAGCAGGGCCAGCAGGACGATCGGCATCAGCGGCAGGGATCGATTGGCCATCACGGATCTCCTTGAGCAAGAAGGGACTTCAGCGCGAGAAGACATAGGTGGCCAGCAGCCACCCGCGCAAGTCGTCATCGAAATAGGGGTCGGAACTGTAGTCGGCGGCGACCTTCAGCTCCAGCCGATCCTGCAGCAGCCGGGTCCCCCCCCCGAGGGTCAGGAAAAACGAGTCGTCATCGCCGTGGATCGTCTCGTCATACCAGACGTAGACCAGGTCGGCGGTGGCAAAGTCAAGTAGCGGGGTCTGCGGCAGGTCCCAGTAGACAAAGAGCCGGCTGAGCAGATACTCGTTCTCGGCGCTGTCGCCATTCATCCAGCCGAGTTCCCCCCCGGCCTGGCTCCGCCCCTCTTCGGCGCTCCAGGTGAGCAGGGCGGAGAGGAACTGCGCCGTGTTGTCGCGCTCGTCATAATCGTAGTGTTTCGCTTTCAGCCCCCATTCCCAGACTTCGCTCTGCAGCCAGAGCAGGTCGGTGCCGAAGACGTTGACGGTTTCGCCGGTGCCGGCGAGGAACCGGAAGGGGCGGCCGGTATTGGCGCCGGTGGCGAAGTAGTCGTCGTAGTCGAAACGCTGGAAGAAGGGGCGAAGCTGCAGCCGGTCGAAGGCGAGGCGCAGTTCGTAGTAGTCCTCGGCCCAGCCGCTGCTCTCCAGGTTGTAGGTGGAATAGCCGAAGAAGCTGATGCCGGCGGGGAGCAGCAGGGAAAAGTCGAGGCCGAGGAGCTCTTCAGCCTGGCGGCTGTCGTTGTCGACATTCTTGTAGGAGAGGCCGACTTCGTACAGACCGCGCCGGTGGTGGGTGAAGCGGCCGCCGTAAATGCTGTCGCCGCTGCGGCCGTCGGTGGCGTCGAGCCCCACCGGCCACCCACCATAGGCGCAGAGGCTGAACCAGGGAGAAAGACCGGCGTCGAGCCGCAGCCCATCGATGCTCTCTCGCGCCACCCCCTCGAAGACATACTGGCGTCCCAACCGGGCGGTTAGCGGGACCTCCGGACTGACGTATTCGAGATAACCGTAGAGGAGCTCGCCGGCGGTGTCATCGCCGCCGGCAAAGGTCCGCTCGAAGTGGTCGCTGCCGGCCAGCTCGACCCGCCCCCAGCCGTACAGATGAAAGGTCAGTGGCGGCTCCCCCGGGGTGCCGACATCGGCCTGCAGATACTGGTAGAGGGGGAGGACCAGATCCTCATCGCCGCCGACATTGGTTTCGAAGCCACGCAGCAGGGTGTCGGAGACCAGGCGGTACTCGGCGGCGCCGGCCAGGGCCGGCCCGGCGAGAAGGAGAAAAAAACAGAGCCAGCATGCTTGAGGGGGAAACGAAGGCCATCGTCCCATGTAGTCCTCCTGGAGAAGGCGATAACAAAAGCCGGCACTCCCGATCGACGAACAGGGCGGCACCCGCCACAAGCGCTGGGTGTTCACAGGAAAAATGTGTAACAGCTAATTAGTGATATACAAGATTTGGGAGGGAAAAAACTTCAGCCGCAGACGCCGCAGCGGCGGCAGTCCTGGGCACAGCGGGGGGTGAGACGCCCTTCCAGCGCCCGCCGGTATTCGCTTCGCAGGTAGGAGCGGGAGACGCCGCTGTCGAGGATCTCCCAGGGGAGGATCTCGGTCTCGCCCCGTTCGCGGGTCACATAAAAGTCGGGGTCGAGGCCGGCCTGGCGGCAGGCGGCGTTAAGGTTGCTGCCGCCGGCGAGCAGGGGGAGGAGGCGGCCGACCCGCCGGTCGCCCCGGGAGAGCAAAGCCTGCAGGATGGCGCTGCGGGACGGCTCGACCAGCAAGGTGGTGTTGCCTAGCCGCCCCACGGCGGCGCGCAGGCGACGCACCTTGGGGGCCAGGCTTTTGTCCGCTTCCATGCCGGCCCACTGCAGCGGGGTAAAGGGTTTGGGGATGAAGGGGTTGACCGAGAGGGTGAGGGCTCCCACCCGCCCGAACTTCTTCTGCGCCGCCACCCAGACCTGGCGCAGCCGGCCGGTGAGGGCGAGCAGCTCCTCGATGTCGGCCATCTCTTCCGTCGGCAGGCCGATCAGAAAATAGAGTTTGAGGTTGGGGATCCCCTCATCGGCCAGCAGTCGGGCCGCCTCGATGATCTGCTCTTCGTCCAGCCCTTTGTTGATCAGGTCGCGCAGCCGCTGGCTGCCGGCTTCGGGGGCGAGGGAGACGGTTTTGTGCCCGGAAGCTTTGAGCACCTGTACTTCGGCGCGGCCCAGGGCATCGAGGCGCAAACTGGCGACGGAGACTTTTCCCCCCTGGGCAAGGATGTCGTCGGCCAGCTCGCCATAGTGCGGGTAATCGGCCACCGCCGCCCCGACCAGGCCGATCTTCTCCCGCCGGCAGAGCCCATCGGCTACCTGCCCTTTGAGGTTCTCCAGGCTGCGCTCCCGCGGCGGCAGGTAGAGAAAGCCGGCGGCACAGAACCGGCACCCTCGCGAGCAGCCGCGGGAGACTTCGATCAGGGCCATGTCGGCGAACTCGGTCTCTTCGGTGAGGATGAAAGAGCGGCTGTCGGCGGCATCGAGATCGGTCAGCCACTGGCGGCTCACCCGCGGCGGCGCCCCGGCCTCCGCCCGGAAGCCGGCGATGGTCCCGTCCGCCCGGTAATCGACCTGGTACAGGGAAGGGACATAGACCCCGGGGAGGGTGGCGCAGCGGCGCAGCAGCTCACCCCGCGGCAGCTCCGCCGCCAGCGCCGGCAGCAGCGCCGGCAAGATCGCTTCGGCCTCGCCGATGGCGAACAGATCGATGATCTCGGCCAGCGGCTCCGGGTTGAGAAAGGTGCAGACGCCGCCGGCCAGCAACGGCGGGAACTGCTCGCCGCGCTCGGCCGCCAGCAGGGGGATGCGAGCCAGGTCGCAGATGACCGGCAGATGCAGGTAGTCGTTTTCAAAGGAGATGGAGAAGGCGATCAGATCGAAATCGGTCAGCGGCCTTCCCGACTCGAGGGAAAACAGGGGGAAACCGGTCTTGCGATGCTCGGCCAGATCGTCCGGGTCGGGGAGGAAGAACCGCTCGCACAGGGCGTCGGGGCGGGCATTGATCAGCTGGTAGACGGAGAGAAAACCGAGATTGCTCATCGCCTGGTGATAGGTATTCGGATAGATCAGGGCGACCGCCAGCCGCCCCCCCCAAGGGTTGGCACGGCAGCCGCTCTCGGCCGCCAGACGCCGCCGGGCTTTTTCGAGCAAGCGATGGGACACAGCTTAGTCTTTCATAGGTCTAATTGGCCTTATAGGTCCCATTGGACCTATGAGAAAACCGATTCTAGCACCAACCGACCTGCCTTGTAAAAAAGGCCGTCTCCAACGAGACGGCCCCTGGGTTGGGAGGAAACAAAGTTGCGGGTACGCCACCGGTCCCGACGCCGGGCGGAGTTCAGGCGCGGGAAGGCCGGCCGTGTTGAGCGGACGGCAAAAAGCGGCGTTCCTGTCTGGCTCTAGTCGACCCGCTTGCGCAGAAAGGTCGGGATGTCGTACTCCTCATCGTCGGTCGAGGTCGGCCGGAAGCTGCGGGGAGTCTCCTTCTGCCGCTCGCGGATGAAGGTCGGCAGATCACGGTCGATCTTGGTGGCCGCCGGGGGAGTCGCCATGGAGCGCAACTCGTCGGCCGGCCGCCGGCTTTTCTCGAAGCTGGCGCCGAAACCGGTGGCGATGGCGGTCACTTTGATCCGCTCCCCCATCTCCTCGTTGATTACCAGACCGACGATGATGGTGGCGTCTTCGTGCACCTTTTCGTGGATCACCCGGGAGACCTCGTCGAAATCTTCCATGGTCATGCTGGAGGAGCCGGTGATGTTGACCAGCACCCCCTTGGCCCCGGAGATGTCGATATCCTCCAGCAGCGGGCTGCTGATCGCCTGCTGGGCCGCTTCGGTGGCCCGCCGGTCCCCTTCGCCCATGCCGATCCCCATCATCGCCATGCCACGCTCGCTCATGATGGTGCGCACGTCGGCGAAGTCGACGTTGATCATCCCCTCGGTGGTGATCAGGTCGGAAATCCCCTGCACCGCCTGCCGCAGCACGTCGTCGGCCGGCTTGAAGGCATCGATGATGCTCATGTTCTTGCCGGCCAGGCCGAGCAGCCGGTCGTTGGGGATGACGATCAGCGAATCGACCATCTCGCGCAGGGCGAGGGCCCCGTCATCGGCCTTCTTCAGGCGCTGGCGTCCCTCGCGGCTGAACGGCTTGGTCACCACGCCGACGGTGAGAGCGCCGAGTTCCCGGGCCACTTCGGCGATGATCGGCGCCGCGCCGGTACCGGTGCCACCCCCCATGCCGGCAGCGATGAAGACCATGTCGGCCCCCGCCAGCACTTCGGCCAGCCGGGCCCGGTCTTCCATCGCCGCCTCGCGCCCCACCTCCGGATTGGCTCCCGCCCCGAGCCCCTTGGTCAGCCGGGCAC